>NZ_JBFBAZ010000010.1:0-121207 GCF_040682475.1 Hamadaea sp. NPDC051192 | reverse complement strand
ATCCGAAGGGTGACCCACTCTCCCGGCCACACCACCGGAGACCGACCTACACGTGAGCCCGTACACACACCGTCACGTCAGGCCGTACGCGGACATCAGCGACCCAAGGCCACATGGATACCTGGAACCGTACTGTGCTGCGTTGGCTTGCCTGGGCGCAGAGCAGGACGCTCAGATCTTGCATGATTATCTGCTCATGAGCCTCGCGCTGACCGCAGAAGATAAGCGGCACTGCCAGGCCGAGGCGATGGGGGCGCTGCTGTATCTCGATGACGATCTGGGCACCCACTATGCCGAAGCGTTCCTCGCCGCAGGCGGGTCCTGGTCGCGGTGGCCGGGTTCATCCGGTGTGTCGTTAGGGGAGCAGCAGCGCGACGCGGCCAGTCTGGTGGCATTCGCCCGCGGCGCGGACCCAGGTATCCGCGTTCGCCTTAGCGCTGAGTAAGTCCACAACGTGGCCTGGCGGAGACCATGTCCCCTGGGGGCGGCTCGTCGACGATGACGAGCTGGAACGCAGTGGCGGCAGCCCATCCGCCGGTCGAACAGTCGTTTGGCGCTTCCAGATTCCACCCGAAGTAACCGCTGACCGCCTTGCCGATGGCACGTCACGGCGAGCCTCAGGATCGGCGTCGAGGTGGACGGGACCATCGGCTCAGTCGGCGACGCCTGTCTGCCACCATTGAGCCATGAGTGACTGGGAGCAGTTCCTCGATGAGGTCCCGTGGTTCCTCGATCCTGGACAACGCGTGGCTGTCGCCACGGCGGCACCATGGTCCCGCGGATCGATGGGCACCCTACCGGAACTGTCGGCGTTACTCGGTTCGGCGTGGGTCAACGGCAACTGGGGCGGCGCGTGGACCGACGGAACTCCGAATCGGTTCGTGATCCAGATCGACCTGCCGCTGCCGGTGCGAATTCCCTGATCGCAGGCGGAAGCTGCCACTCGGCGCTGGACCGCGTTCGACGTGCTCGATTGCAGTGCCGCCAGTCTGCCCATGACGGATGCGCATATTTCCCGGCGATGACCGTAGACCCGGCCGGGTGCGCCGCTCTATTGTGGTCTAGACCGGTATTGTTGGCACGTTGTGCCTGACGTCTAGGGAGAAGCATGCTCAAGCGACGGATGCTGCACACTGGACTGGCGATCGCTCTGGTCGCCGTTTCCATCCTCGGGTTCGACACACCCGCGAACGCCGATTTCCCCTCGAGCTTCGTCGCCAAGTCTGTGCACGCCGACGGGTTCGGCGCGCTCGCCGTCGAGGCCACCGGTGGTATCAGCTGGTACAACCGATCGGTGACCCTCACCTCCGTGCGGTTCTACGCCAACGTGAACGAGTGCGGCTACTTCCGGGCCTACGGCTACCAGGGTGGCAGGCTGATCGACTTCGCCGATCTGCCGACCGGAAGCACCAGCTACTTCTGCGGTGGATCCACCGGCAAGTGGTTCACGCTCGGCAACGTCCCTCTCGACGCGAGCGCGGTACCCGGCGGGATCGACGAGGTCTACATCGTCGCGGCCGATGCGACGCACGGCAGCTCCGGATGGGCTGACTGTTTCCGTGACCCGCTGACGCCTTCCTGCTACGTCAAATACTGACCCCGTCAGCCGATCGGAAGATCGCGAGCAATTGTCAACAGTCGTGGATGAAGATCTTGGTGAGTGGTGGTCATCTATCGTCAGGCTGATGCCATGCGGAGGATGTGCACCCCGCCCTGGAGGTCGCCGGCGAGGATCACATGTCCGTCCGGGCTGATCGCCAGTGTCCATGGTTCGATCTCGGTCGGCACAGCGACGCGGTCCACGGGCTGACCACTGCGTGCTTCGATGAGCCGAAACTCGTTGCCGATCACGGCAACGATCAATCCACCCGCTGCGATCATGGCGTTATGGCAGTCCGCCAGTTGTGCGTACGGCTCGACTGTGCCCGTGCGCCAGTCGAGCAGCTCCAGGCGCAGTCCGCTTGGTGTGACGGAGTAGTCCGGGTAGCGAAGACACACTGACCCGTCCGGCAAAGTCTGTGGCAGGGCGTCATCAGCGTTGCGGACGTTGAACTCGGTGCGGCGCTCGCCGGTGGCCTGGTCGAGGACGATCACCTGCGCGCGGTTGGCACCGGGCTCTTTCGTGCAGACCAGGACCGCGTCGGAGTGCCGGGGGAGCACTACCCAGGCCGGCTGCCACCAGGTGGTCTCCTTGCCGGCTGGTGGCGCGGTCCAGGTCCAGCGCACCTCGCCGTCTGGTTGGTTTCGGCAGCAGACAGTCTTCGTGCGGGATACGCCGTCGTCGTCGAACACGTCTTCCACGGTTACCGAACGGGTATGGTCCTCGCTGTCGAGCCGGTCTTCGCCCTCATATTCGGCAACCATCGACGCGCCACCGTCGGGCAAGAACCAGCTGCCAGGTCCCAGTGCGGCGGCCAGCCCGGCGTCGGCCGTGCACTGCCCGGTGCGAAGATCCCACAGCCGCATCTGGTCATCGCCATCGATTGACCTGCCATATCGGCCGGTGCAATCGATGACCGTACGCCACACGGCGGTGGTGTGAGCGCTCTGCCGGGCGGGTTGCCGGTCGAGCCTGGGCATCGGCCACACCGTGACCTTGCCGATGCTCTGGCTGGACACCAGCCGTCCATCGGGTGCGAAGGCCAGCGCGGTCACCGGTGTGAGAGTCGGGCCAAGCACGTCGATGACCTCGCCGCGGCGGTTCAGGAGCTGGATCCTCTCATCGGTCGCCGCGGCGATCAGCCCATCGGATGGCCGCACGGCCGCGATCTTGGTCCGGCTCGTCATCGCACACGGATGCAGCCCTTCCAGCTCTGCCAGCGGACCGACCGCCAACTCGCCGTCTGCGATGACGAGCCGGTCGTGCGCGGGGTCCACCGAAGCGGTGGCAAAGTACGCCTCATCGAGTGGCAGCTCCCAATCCCAGTCGACCGGCTTCGTCCAGTCGATGGCAGGCACCTCAGAGTCGAGGTGACGCAGCGTGCGCACCGGTGTCCCTTGCCGCACGTCCCACAGCACGGCCCGGCGATTCCTCTCCAGTGTGGCGGCGTGCCTGCCGTCCGCGGACACCGCCACCGCGAGCACTTCACCGTCGGTGAGCGCATGCCGTCGCCGGCCGGTGTCGATGTCCCACACCCACGCGCCGTCCCAGCCGCCCGCCACCACGAACTCGTCTGTCGCCGCGACATCGGTCAGCGCCCTGCCCTCGTATTTCAGGCTCCGGGTCACCGTCCAGTCGGTCGGATCCCAGATCAGGATTTCAAACCTGCGCCCGGTTACGAGGCGACCGTTCTTGGTCAACGACAGGCGTGCGGCGGACTTCTCGGTGGCTACCGGGACCACGTCGCCGGTGGTCAACGACACCACGAACAGGCCGTAGCTTGTCGCGGCCACGCAGGCGTCACCATCGGGCAACACCACCAGGGCGGTCGCCCCGTTCATCGGTAACCCAGCGGTGACCAGCGGCGTCACCGGCTCGATCGGCGGTGGGTCGGACACCCGAAGCAGGCGAGGACCAGACATAGGGATCGCGGTGCCCTTTCCCGTCGTTGGATGAAGACAGAGAGTGTTCGACCTGCGTCGGCGTGCGGACCTGTTGGATGCCTGATCCGGCTTCCTCGGGAGGGTACGCCTCCCAATGTCATCCGCAGATTTCAACCGTTGCCCGATCGCCGGATAGGCATTCTTCTCCGTTAGCGCTTGCGCGAGCCGCCAGAGGTTTGGGCAGCGCGACCTGGGGCAGGCTGCGTATCCGGTGGTCTGCCTCAGGTGGCTGCGATCACCGTCGGCCCGCTCATCGCCGCAGCCGTCGTCACCCTGGTGACGATTCGCTCCCCGGCTATGCCGCGGCCGCAGCTGTGAGCGAGCCGTCGGTGTGCAGCCGGACAGGACTGCCGATGTCAGCGAACATGCGCGCCAGGTCGGCGACGTCGGCCGGCGCGGCTCGCTCGAGGCGCAAGCGTCGTGATCGATATACGACGATGCGCAGGCTTTCGAGCCGTCCCTCGGCGTCCAACGAGGCGAAGTACGCCGGCCGCAAGTCGTCGCGGAAGTCCTCGTAGCCGCCGATGCCCTCATAGTCGTCCACGAAATCGCCGCATCCATAGAGGATCAGCCGATCCCGGTAGACCTCGAAGCGCCGCGGATGGTGCGACGAATGACCGTGCACGAGGTCGACGCCCGCGCCGACGAGCCGGTGCGCGAACCGGACCTGCTCACGGGGCGCGTCGTAGCCCCAATTCGATCCCCAATGAATCGACACGACAACGATGGCGCCCGGCCGGCGTACGCGCTCGATCCGGTCGATCAGCGAATCCGCAGCGGCGTCCGACAGATCCCTTAGGTAGGCCACCCCTGAGAGGTTGTCGTGAGCCGCCCACGCCGGCGGTACGCCGCTGCTCGGCGTACCAGCCGCGAACACCATCAGTTGGCCCGCAGACGGGGCCGTCATCGCCGGCTGCCAGGCTTGCGCCTCGCTCGGACCGGCGCCGACGTTCGCCAGGCCCGCACCACGCAGTGCGGCGAGCGTGTCCGCCAAACCCTCACGACCGAAGTCCAGGATGTGGTTGTTCGCCAGAACGCACACGTCGGGACGGACGGCGGTCAGACAGGCGATATTCGCCGGGTTCATCCGGTACAGGACCGGCTTGGCCAGGTCGGGGCTTCCCCGCCCGGTGATGCTCGTCTCGAGGTTGATCACGCGCGCGTCCGGGGCGATCCGATCGAAGTCGGCCAGCGCGTCACCCCAGATCCATGACGGGGACACCGGCCGGTGGATCGGGCCATGCACGATCTCGGCGAGCCGGACGTAGTCGCGAGCATCGTCGACCACGCTCTCCCACAGCCGGGGGTCCCCCGGCGAATCGAGGATCTGATCCACGCCGCGGCCAGTCATCACATCGCCGCAGAGCAGAATCGTGCGCTGTACGGCCACCAGGAACGCTTACCCGGCTGGGGCCCGCGCTCAACCTTGGATCTTGCCGCGTACTCGCAGATCATTCCGTGCCGATCACCCGAGGACGCAACCGCGACGGCGGGCTTCGACGGCAAGGGGATCGGCGAGTCAAGATGTGGCTGAGGTCCTGATGACCGCCACGACGTCCGAGTATCTTGGCCCAATGCCCAGGGAGTTCGTCGCGCAATGGAAGGAACTGCTCGTCTACCGCGAGAACGGCAAGCAGTTCGCGTTCGACTGCGTCTGGGGAGTCGAACCTCACGCCGTCTACGTGCCGACGGCCAGCTACTGGCCCACGGTGACTCCCGACTGGATGCGCGACCGGAGGTCAGAGATCCTCGCACTCTTACGAGACTTTGCCGGAACGCGTTACACGGTCCGAGAGACCGGCGAGGGCTACCAAGCAGAAGGCCGCCCTCGACTGGCGTTGTTCGTTGCAACCCCAGCTGACGGCCTCCCGGCCGGAGCATGGGTCGCGGTACTGCTGGATCCCGACGAAGATGATGCGCCCGACTCATCCTGGAACAAGACGGACAGGACGAGGTTCCTCAAGGATCACGCCGGAAGAATCGGTACGGGAATAACGCCTGCGGCCGCCATCGAAGACCTGAAACAGCACGGGGGACATCAGCTGTAAACGGTACGGCACAAGCCTCACGCTGCTGGCTGGCAATTCCAATCGAGCTTGATTCAGGTCCACGCCGCGGCCAGGCATCACATCGCCGCAGAGCAAGATCGTGCACCGTACGGCCACCGGGAAACCTTCAGCAGCGCCACGACCTGCGGCGAGTCGCATCATGCCCGGTCGTGATCACATCCGGCATGTTATTGGCGCTCGTCGACTGAATAACTCTCCTACAGCCTGTTGGATAACCGGTCGGGTGGTACAACAGCGCCCTTCTCAGCGTCCTTGTGAGCCTTGAGGGCTTACACCGCTGAGGAACATCCACTTCCGCCGATGACAGCGCGCTCGATCATGCCCTTATGGGCGTCTGTGCGATTCGTCCCGCCTGCTGACCTCCCCACCAGCCGGCCCGAACGAGCATGCGCACGAGCAGGAACTCGAATGTAACAAAAGTTGTTGCGTTTGCTGTGTATGTCGACCAGACTGACGCGGTGGCGGCCAACAGCAGAGTGACTATCGCGGCCCACGCCTTGGCGTGGCTGGAATTGGCCAGGCGGCGCGGTCGTGAGGTGCTCACCTCGGAAGAGGTTTCGGCCAGCATCAACACCAACGCGGTCATCGTCCGGCGTAGCCTCAGCGACCTGCAGCGGGCCGGCCTGGTGGGGGCCCGCCGCGGCAACGGAGCCGGCTTCTCCCTCGGGCGGCCGGCAACAGAGATCACACTTCTGGACGTCTGGCTCGCAGTCTCGCCGGAGCCGCTCCTCGCCCTGCACCACTCCGAGCCGAACCTGGAATGCCCGGTCGGACGCGGAATCCGTCCGGTGCTCACCGACCTGTACGACGAAGCGACCGACGCGTTCCGGATGACGCTGGCCCGCTGGACCGTCACCGACGTCTTGGAAAGGATCCTGGCATGATCGTCGAATTGCGCCGTTACACCCTGCACGAGGGGCGCCGCGACGAACTGATCGACGTGTTCGACCGCGAGTTCGTCGAGACCCAGGAGGAACTGGGGATGGCAGTGCTGGGACAGTTCCGCGACCTCGACCGGCCCGACCACTTCGTGTGGCTGCGCGGATTCACCGACATGCAATCGCGCCACACCGGCCTAACGGCCTTCTACTCCGGCCCGGTATGGGCGAAGCACGGGCCGGCCGCGAACGCGACGATGCTCGACTCGGACGACGTACTGCTGCTCCGTGAGATCGTCGCGGTGCCGGTATTCGACCGCGGTACCGCCAACCCCGAATCGGTTCTGCACGCGACGATCTGGTACTGGGCCGGCCCCTTCCCCGACCCCACTGAGAGCCCGAAAGACACCCTGGCCGTACTACGGACCGAGTACGCCGCGAACAGCTTCCCCCGGCTACCGATCCGTGAGGGGGAACACGCGCTGGTCTGGCTCACCCGGTCACCCCTGCAGACAGACGTGCCCGCGGAGGTGGTGAAGACCGAACACCTGCGCCTGCGCCCCACCGACCGCTCCACCCTCCATTAAGGAATGCCACGACGGGCCCCGCTGGTCGAACGCCCGCTCGCCGGTGCCACCGATCAGCACGACGCGACCACGACCGCCGCTCGGTCGGACGCACGTACATGCCGTCGGTCGAGCGCAAATGTCGGGCGGGTGGTGACGCCGAGGTAGGCCAGTTCCGCGGCGTGACGGCTGGCTGGGGGACTGCCGGTCGTGGCGGACGGCATCGCAGCACGGTTTACGCCTACCACGGTCATCAGGAACGGGTGCGCAGTCTCCCAATGCCCTGCACGTCAGCTCATCGACCCGAATCGGCGGCTCTACCCGCGGCCGTCGCCACACCGGTCATGGCACCCTCATGTGCCGCCCCGTACCCGACACCCCTGGTCGGGCATCGCCCTCACCCCCCGAGGTGCTCCCGGATCTCCCGCTCCAAGATCGCGCCGAACTGGCCAGATCGATCGTGGTCCAGTCCAGGCACGAGGTGAAGCTGCGTCGTGAACCCGTTGGCCCGGTACCACGATTCACCGGCCTTGACGCCGTACGAGCTCGTCCAGGCCGAGTCTTGATCGCCGACGTCCCACACGAATGGCACGGCGGCCTTGTACGCGGCGGTGAACGTCGGTGTGGCGATGCAACGGCCACCGTAGGAGATCGCGACGCCCACGCCGTCTGTCATCGTCCGCACGCCGTACGCGGGTGCGAAATACTCCGTGAGCCACTGTGCCCCCGAGGAGTATCCGCCCAGCGCAACCCGTGCTGTGTCAATGTTGTAGCGGCTCTTCACGTACTCCACCAGGTTGTGCGACCAAGCCGTCTTCTGTGTCGGCGTATAGCCCGACGATGTCTCGTACCAGCAGGTGCCGTCACCGTCAGGGCAACCCGTGCCGGGCGCCAAGGGTGTCAGGAGGACCATGTTCTGCCGCTTCGCCACGGCGATCATGCCGTTGGTGCCCGCGAGCAGATACGTGGACGATGGGTTCTTCAACCCGTATTCGCCTGATCCGTCGGCGTAGACCAGCAGACCGACCGGCTTGGTCCAGTTCAGCCCCGCCGCGTACAGGTGATACGACGACGTGATGCCGCCGTTGCTGTACGACAGGTTGGTCCGATCCGTCCGTGGACCACCCGATCCGCCACTGGGAGTAGCCGGAACCCGGGCTGTCGGCGCGGCCGAGGAAGTAGTCGTCGCCGGTGACACCGGAGCCGTCGGGGTTGCTGTTGGAGTCGGTGCCGGCGCGCTCGTGGTCCGGCTGGCAGATCGGGACGTCTCGGTCTCCGCTGCTGTCGCGCGCTGCTCGCTGGTGTCGCCCAGCGCGATCTCGCCGGCGCGGTCCGGTATGACCGGCGCTGCCCCCGCCATGCCGATCGAGATGACCCCCGCCAACCCGCTGGCCGCAAGGAGCCGGCGGAGGGCGCTCGGCCGCCCGTTCGCCGCACGATGTCGGGCCGATCGATGGCGACCACCAGCAGCTTCATGGGGGGCTTGGGCGCGGCGCATGGGGCGATGCTAGGCAACGCACTCCCAGTCGCCCACCCCTCAACACGGAAACCTGGCAGTTTCCTAGTGCCTATTTCGCCTGGTGGAGGCCACATTTGTCGCAACAGTTCGGCCGCGACGCGAGGTGACCACCAAGCTGGCAAATCACTTGATTACAGCATTTAGTGTTTATTGCCGGGCTGGCGGGCACGAGCGGTCAGGGCACTCACTCATCGACCATCGGAAGTCGTTGCACAAGCTGAAGGAGGATCCTGATCAACAGGTGCCCCCCGGCAAGAATCGAACCTGCGACCTGAGGTTTAGGCCGCCCTTCCCGTGGTGCCTGCTTGGCGCGATCGTCGGCGGCGCGGTCTCGGCAAGGTGCGCTCGGGACAGATCGTTAGATGCCGGCATCGTCGTGATCATTCGTAGCCCCGCTCTCACCAGGGCAAACGCTATCCTTGTCGAAATGTGCGCCCCCGAAGTCGTCTCGCCGTCCACCCGTTCCGCGGCCCGCACAGCAGCTGGTCACCGGTGGCGTGACGGCAGCCGGGCGGCGTGTCTCCTGGCCGTGGCTGTGCTCGTGGGCTACGTCCTGTCCGGCTGTTCGGGCGTCCCGGCCGGCCCGGAAGCGGACAAGCCGACACAAACCCCGGCCGCTTCGCCGACCGCGTCTACCGAGTCTCCAAGCCCTGCGCCCACCCGCATCGGCAACGCCACCGCCGCACCGTCCTGGCTCGGAACGCGAGTGCTCCCCGTCGGGCCGCAAGGGTTCGCCGCCGCCCAGCAGACGCCGCCCGAGCTGCGTAACCGGTCGATCATCACCGTCGACGACTTGCCACCACCGGCGGACGGCCGCTTTCACGCAACCGTCCAGGCGGTGCCGGCTGGCGTACTCGCTCGATCCAGCTGGACCAAGGACTGCCCGGTCGCCGCCGCCGACCTGCGCTACATCACCGTAAGCTTCCGCGGCTTCGACGGACTCGCCCACACCGGTGAGCTGCTGGCCAACTCCCGCGCGGCGGACGACCTGGTCACCGTGTTCCAGCGACTCTTCGCCGAGGGCTTCCCGATCGAGCGTATGCGGATCTCCAGCGCCGCAGAACTGAACGCACCGCCGACCGGCGACGACAACACCACCGAGGCGTTCGCCTGCCGACCGGTACGCGGCCAGCAAGGGTGGTCCCAGCACGCCTACGGCCTCGCCGTGGATCTCAACCCGTTCCAGAACCCGTACCACAAGGGCGAGATCGTCCTGCCGGAACTCGCCACCGCCTACCTCGACCGAGCCGATGCGCGACCCGGAATGGTGCAGGCCCACGGGCAGGCTGTCCGGGCCTTCGCCGCGATCGGATGGAAGTGGGGCGGCGACTATCGATCTCTGAAGGATTACATGCACTTCTCTGCCACCGGCGGCTAGGCCAACCGAACACGGCAGAGCATGCAAAGAGTTCGACCACGCGGCTGTGGCGGCTCGGTGGGGTTCCTCCGAGCCGCCTGAGCGAATGCCGGGCTGACCGTCGCCCAGAACCGCCGCGTCTGCCGTTCCACGTGCCGGCTACGTACGATCAGCCACGAGCCGGCGCGGGCTGCGAATTCCGGACTCTTGCAGAGGGGGCTCACGTGAACGACCCTCTGGCACGCAGACGACTGGAGATGGATCGCATCGCGCGGAGGCTGGCCAGACGCCGGATCAACGCTGTGACGTACTGGGGTCTGGGATCCTTTAGCGATCCCAGCCTGTGGGACATAAGCGACTGGCACCTGCCTGTCATGGGCGTCGAGCTGCGCCTGGATGACGGCGCACCCGTTTCGGCGGTGTGGGGCAGCGATTTCGGGCATTTCGGCTTAGAGCTGTACGCCTCGCCGATGACCGATCACGTCACGGCTCTCGACGTAGATGATGGCGGCCCGAATCATGGGACAGTCACTGACCACCCTCGGTGGGCCGCGCTGCTCATCGATCCTATCGTCGACGCTCGGCTTGTCTGGGCGGAGGGCTATGCCGATCGGCAAGGTGCAGTTGGACCTGTGGCCGCCCCGCTCGCGCTCCGTCTGAACTTTCCGAACGGCCGCATTCGGATCATTGCCGCTATGGAGCACACCGACGACCGTTGGTGGCTCGGGGCTGACGAGGTCATTGTCGCCTTCACCGACGAGTTTGCCGCCAGCATCGGCTACCCGGACAACGACTGACCTCCGTTGGTGAGAGGCGACTAAGCTCCGAAGTGTCCTGGCCTCGAGTTGAAGCCGCGCCGCGGCGACCGAGCAAATCTTGCGATGCGGGCAAGGTCGACCGGTCGCAACCCACGCCGCGGGTGCGGCCGGATGAGTAGCCCCTGCCCGCGTGCGGTCAGCTCGCGTACGAGCGTTGGCTCGTGCGGAATCGCAGTGTCGTCCGTCCACACGAGTCGTCGCCCGTCGGCCAGTATGCGTCGTGCCGCTGTCAGCTTCGCCGCATCCGCGTCGTCGGTCAGTGCAGCTGTCTCGAGCGCGATGCCGAGCGGGGGCAGTCCTAAAAGCTGTTCAAGCTTGTCCGCTTCCGCGCACCACGTGGTGCACCACTGGATGTCGATGGTGCCGGTCGCGTGGATGCGGCGGATGCCGGTGATGAGCCGGGGCGCCCAGTGCAGCGGATAGTCGTCGTCATCGGAGTGGACGATTCCGCGGTGCAGCTGGGGTCCCCAGAGCGGCCGCCGGGTGTTGATCACTCCGTCGACATCGAGAAGCCAGACCGGTGGGCGGGACATTCCGCCATCATGGCCCCTTTGGAGCTCCTGGCTAAAGGTAGTGGCTGGAGTCGACCCTGAGCGCGTGTTCGGGCGACTGCTTACGCTGCGGGGACATGGAATCCAGCGGTGGACGAACACCGATCTGAACTCATGGAATTCGACGCTGGACTATCGAGACCTGCTTCAAAGACGCGAGAAACGAGGCTGGCCCGGGCCGCAACCAAGTGCGTCGCAGCGACCTGCACTGCCACATCACCCCGTCCATCTGGCCTACGCTGGGCCACGTGCGGCATCGGGGCAGGGGAGTCGTAAGAGATCATGGACGTCATGCGCCCCGATCGCCTCGATGAAGCCGACACGGACCTGATCAAGATCTGGATCAAGTTCGTGCCCCGCGATGGCTGGCTCCCGTACGACACAGAGGGATTGTGGGCCGAACCTCTCGACGGGCACACCGCCCGCGTCCGCAGTATCCCGTTCCTGGCCAACGGCATCGCGTTCGGCGACGTGCTGAATTACACGGTCGGTGAGGACTCCACAAGGTGGGCGAGCGGGCGCGTAGCGACCTCCGGCCACTGCACCGTCCGGGTGCTGCCGACGCCCGCCGGGCCGCTCGGTCCCAGCGCCGAGGCGGTCCACCGATGCTTCGCCCCATGGAATCTCGGCGGTGAGGCGTACAGCAAGGAGCTGCCGCTGGTAGCCCTCGACATCCCCGTCGGAGCCGACCTGACCGGGATCAAGTCGCTGCTCGACCGCGGCGTCGAGGACGGCTGGTGGTATTCCGAGACGGCTTGCGTCACCGACGCCTGGCGTGCGGCGTGATTTCTTCGGTGCTCCCGGCGCGGCTGTCCGATCTAATATCTATCCCGTCATGACGGTGTTCACCTGCAGCAACTGCGGAGCGGCGGTGACGGCAGTCCTGAGGGAGATACCGTTCGTCGACGAGCCCGCCGTTCACCACGGCAGCGGCCCTGCGCCGTCTCGGATGCCGCCAGGTGCCTTCGCCCGTGATCCCGACCGGTTCGAGCAGCCTTCCGAGCCGACGTCCGAAAATCAGACGCTGTTGGTGCCGGCCGGGCCCGCGTTGACGATTGTCGTCCACCCCGGCGATATCCGCGGGCTGAGCCTGCATCCTGACCGGCGGCGGTTGAACGGCTGCTGCCGTCTCGACGGATGTGACGGCCCGAATCTGGTCTGCGCCGGCTGCGGGGCTGAGATCGCCACAGAGCAATCCGACTGCTGGGTCAGTTGGCATGACGTCCGACTTGATCCAGCTGCGGTCGTCGAGCACCGCCCGAACTCGGAACAGTTGTGAGCATGGGCCTGCGCGTCATCGCGTTCACCGTCCGCTGGCTCGTCGACCGGCGCGTCCACGAAATCGTGCCCACCCTCGACGGCCGATCGCTACTCGACCTGATCGACCGCTTCGAGATCGACGCTGGCATGCGCCCTGCCGGCGGCGCCTACGGCGGAATCATTCCCGCCTTCTACCGGTATGGCCCGCTCGACGAACACTTCCTGGGCAAGGAGAACCCCGGACTTGGGCCAAAGACGGCGGTGCTCGCCTGCGAATGCGGCGAGGTGGGCTGTTGGCCGCTCATGACCCGGATCACGCCGACCGGGAACCTGGTCGTATGGAACGACTTCGAGCAGCCCCATCGCCCGACCCGCGACTACACGACGTTCGGACCGATCCTGTTCGACCGCGACCAGTACGACGCGGCGCTGGCGGCGCTCGCCGAGGATCTCGCTGGTACCGAGGCGTAGTCTCGATCGCTCCAGGCAGGGCCGGCCGCGTTGTGAGGCAGTGACCGAGCGCCCTCTTCTCGACCTCAGTGAAACGCCCTGCCGTTCCGACCAGATGTCGGCGTGGTGCCGATGACCTCCGAGCACATCGTGTTCGAGGTGGGAACCCCAGGCGCTTACGGCTACCGTGGCCCCGTGAACCGCGCCCTACTCGATCGAGCACTCACCGACGCCGTGCCAGTGCGGCCATTGCCGGAAGACGCCGCCGCCTTGCTACGAAACCTCGCCGCGCCGCCGAGACTGGCGGCGCATCTGCGTGCGGTGCACGACGTGGCGTGGCAGCTCACCGAAGAGATCACCAACCTTTGTCCAGTGCTGCGGTTCGACCGGGAAGAGGTGCTGTTCGGCGCGGCGACGCACGACATCGGCAAGACGATCCACGTCGCCGAGCTGTCGCAGCCGGGCACCCGGCATGAGTTGGCAGGGTACGAGCTGCTCGTCGAATCGGGCGTCGAGCCCCGGCGGGCCCGCTTCGCAGCCAATCACGGAACATGGGCCGCGCCCGACGTCAGCACCGAGGACCTCCTCGTCAGCCTCGCCGACAAGATCTGGAAGGCCAAACGGGTACCGGACCTCGAAGACCGCATCGTTCAGCGAATCTGCGATGTCTCTGGCGAGAGCCGCTGGCAGGTCTTCATGAACCTCGACGACCTGCTTGACCAGATTGCGCAAGGCGCCGACGCACGGCTGGCGTTCCAGAGCCATTACCCGGTTGCCGCCGATGGCTGAGAGCCCACGCGCGCCACGGCGACCCGTCCGAACCATCCTCACGCTCGGACGTGCAGCGATCCCAATGACTTTGTGGTGATGGTGGCGACGGCCACCGATCTTCGGCTGTTCGACCTGGCCGAGGATGCGTCGCTGCGCAATGGCACCGGATGGATACCAGGCATCAGACCCGGCACGGGGACTCGGTAGGGATCGGCTTCACGCCGCTGACACACTCCGCGGCATCTGGGAAATCACGATCCATTCACGGTCCCGCCAGGCGATCCCGCAGGATTATGTGCATGAGTGGGCTCTTGGGTCAGTTGCCTTGGGCGCTGAACACTTGGTCGACGCCGTTGCTGTCGTCGTACTCATGGACAAAGCCAAGCCGTTCGTACAGCCGACGCGCCTTGCTGCCCCGATCGATGGCGAGCCGGAAGCGTCTGGCGTCCCGATGGGCGTCCATGACCTGACGCAGGACCTGCTCGCCGATGCCGCGACCGTGCACCGATGGATGCAGGTAGAAGTGCTCTATCCATTGCGCATCGCGCTCAGGCCGGACGGCGATGACACCCACCGGACTGCCATCGATCTCGATCACGTCGGTGTTCGTGGGGACGAATGAATCCAGGAACCGTTGCCGAGCCCAGTCCCGATCCCACAGTCCCAATCGCTCCAGATCCGGGCGCATGGCCAGTGCCTTGAGGTCGGCGAGCCACTGCGCATCCTCTGCCGTCGCGGGACGGAGCGTCCACAGTTGCCCCATGATCCGGAGTATCCCACAGCTGGTCAGTGCCGGCCCGTCCACTACCACCGCTCAAGGTGCACTGGCGAACGTTGTGGGCCCATGTCGGCCTCAATCTGGCCAGGCAAAGCTCACTAACAAACGAGCCATCACTGACGGCTCATCGAGGCCATAGCGAGCCCCGCTTGCTTGCACCAGAATGACCCGCGACAGCGAGAAGGCAGGCCCGAGGTGCATCACTGCCTGGGCCGACACATGTCTTCATGCTAGGAACGACCCGCTGCAGGCAACCCCTGACCCGCCTCGCAAAAAAGTCTTGCTGCGGATAATTAGGCCATATTCATTTCCTTCTTGACCTTGTCCAGGACCTGCTGAGCTGCGTCGTTCAGCGTCACCCCGGCCATGTCATGCTGAGCGAGGTGCGCCTTCAATGCCTCTAGGAATTCCGCTTCATCGTTGGATGCCATGAGAGTGTTGTCGTCTTCACAGACGTACTTATACTCTTTCATCTTCTTCTCCCGTCCCGGGATACGCATCGGGCATCATCCGGCGTCGAGTCCGGCTCGCCGGAATGAATACGCGCCAGTGAAACAGTCGGCCCAGCGTGGCAGAAATCGCTGCTCAGGCAATTATAAGACCTGGACCTGAACAGGCACGGGGAGAGAACGTTTCCGCTTCAGCGAGGGTGGACCGCATCTGCGCCGGAGGACCGCAAGCTCCACTGCCTGCTGCGTCCGGTGGAGGTGGCGTACGCGCCTCAGGGCTCGCGAGACATGATCACTGTCCGGGAGAATATTGTCCGAAATAAGCTGTACAGTGCCGGACATGACAGCGATCGGAGTGGATTGGCGGGTAGTCGATGGCGTTGCGACGGCATGGTTTGACGCGCCGTCGTTGATCGAGGGGGCCGCGCTGGCCAGGCGTATCGCGGAGCTATCGGCCGAGATCGTGGTCGACCTACGTGCGACAGGCATGCGGGTGCGACTGGCCTCAGACGAGCACGCCGAGGCGGTTTCGGCGGCCGCTCGGGATCTTGGGCTGGCCGCAAACCCTGTAGCGCTGCAGCACCTGAGCGTTGTGATCGAGTCCGCGAACCCGTCTGTGATGAAGCCTTTCTGGCAGCGCGTGCTCGACTACGCGCCGGGGGAGGACGGAGGTTTGGCGGATCCGTTGCGCCGCGACCCCGAGGTACGGATCCGGCGGTCGACCGAGCCGCGGCCATTGCGAAACCGTATCCACCTCGACGTGGTGCGGCCAGCCGCGGCGGTCGAGCAGGCGGGTCTTGGTGAGGCATCGGGACCGTTCGGGGTCTGTCACAGCGACCCCGACGGTAACGAGGTCGACCTGGTGCCGGGCGCGGCACTCGGCGAGAGGAGTGAGACAGCCGACTGGCAGGTGGTGTTCAGCGCGATGGCGTGTTACCGCACCACATCGCCGACGCAGCAGGGCGAGCTGGCCTCCGCGGCAGCGGCGCTGGCCTCCAATGCGGGCTTCCCGCTGCTGGTCGACCTGCGCCCCGGGCTCATGATCATCGACAGTGGTAAGGACCAGTGGGGAGACGACGCCCACGGCCTCGAGCTCGACTTTACTGACTTCGCCGCAAACCTCCAGACTGCTGCCCGCGAACTCGGTGCCACTGCGGATCTGAGGCTGCCGCGCTTCGCTCAGCTCTTCCTCGACGCCGCCGACGTCGCCGCAGTACGCGCGTTCTGGGTCGCCGCACTCGGATACACCCACGACCGGCGAGCCGGGGTTACCGATATTCACGATCCGCGGCGGCTGAACCCAGTGCTGGTGTTCCAACAGCTCGACGCATCGGAGACGCAGCGGCGCCAGCAGCGCAACCGCATCCACTTCGAGCTCGCAGTACCGACGGACCTCTCGCAGACGCGCCTCGCCGCGACCATCGCAGCCGGTGGCCGGCTCCTTGACGAGTCGAAGGATCGCTGGCGGGTCGCCGACCCCGAAGGCAACGAAATTGTGCTCGTCAGTCGGGCATGAGCTCGCGTTCGGCTGAGCTGCATGCCTGGCGATGTTCGGTCAACGAACGTTGGATCTCCGTTGCGATCAGCATCGAACACGCACGCCGCTGTTCAGCGAATCTGCGATGTCTCTGGCGAGAGAGCGGGCAGGCCTTCATTAACCTCGACGACCTGCTTGATCGGGTTGCGCAAGATGCCGACGTGCGGCTTGAGGCCGAGGGCTGAGACCCCCCGCGCGCCACGGCGACACGTCCGAACCATCCTCAATCTCGAACGGTGCAGCGAGCCCATTGACTTTGGGGCGTCGCGTGGTCACCAGTCGCGGGTGGAGATCAGTTCTTCGACGTCGGCGTCAGCGAATCCGTAGGCCGTTGCGATGAAGTGGAAGTCCGTGCCGATCGCGTCGCGGGCAACGGTCTCGATCTCGCTGCCCGCCTGGTCGAAAACTTCCTCAAGCTCGTTGAACTCCTCGGTCGCCGCGTGCGTGATCACGTAGAGCGCGGCAAGGTCCGCGGGCTGTTCGGCTTCGATGCGGTCACACATCCGGACCAGGATCGCCTTGCCCAGGTCGACGACATGATCCGGGTAATAGTCGTCCTGGTACATCTCAGCGAGAAACGGGTATACCGCCACTTGCTGGTTGCGTGGCACGTTCTTCTCCTTGCTTGCGCGGTGCCCGTCGCCTCACCCGGACGCGGTCGGCACACGGATTCTGCAACAGAGTCAGGTACGCGTTGACGCACAAGATCGTATGCCCGAGGAAGCCCGCTGCGCCCGGTTGTATCGGCCAGGCCGGCCGGATCTCCCGCCGCCGCCTCGAATCGTCCGATGCGACCGGATGCGTCGCGGACGGCGTCCCCGCGCAGACCTCTACGCACGGGGCTATCTCCAGCCCTGCGCGAACCCACGACGTGCTGATGGCATTCGCCGCTGGAGCCATGCCGCGCCACGTCGAGAAGGTCCTTCTGCCAAGATTCATTGAAGCCACCTTGACGACATTCGCGGACGGGATGACGACTCGCATGACGAAGGATTGCTGCACGCCCGGCGGCGTACGCGACGCAATCGCGCCCATGGAAATCCAGGCGCCGCGACGCGATCTCAAGGACGTGCGTCGCGGAATGGTGTTCATCTCCGGCGGCGCATTCTGGATGGGCAGTCAGGACGACGACACCTTTCCTGACGATGGCGAGGGTCCGATCCGCGAGGTGACCGTCGACTCGTTCTACATCGATCCCAAGGCGGTCACCAACGCGCAGTTCGCCACGTTCGTGAAGCGCACCGGCTACGTCACTGAGGCCGAGCGGTTCGGCTGGTCGTTCGTCTTCCACCAGTTCGTCGCCAACGAGGCGCGCGGCAACGTGCTGGACGCCCATGTGCCGTCGGCGCCGTGGTGGCTGCCGGTCGAAGGCGCGTACTGGCGGGCGCCGGAAGGGCCAGGCTCGGACGTGCAGCGCCGGTCGAATCATCCGGTGGTGCATGTGTCGTGGAACGATGCCGATGCCTTCGCGCAGTGGGTGGGTAAGCGGCTGCCGACCGAGGCGGAGTGGGAGAAGGCGGCACGTGGCGGCCTGGATCGCGCGCGTTTTCCGTGGGGCGACGACTTCATGCCGCACGGGCAGCATCGATGCAATACATGGCAGGGCGTCTTCCCGCGGCAGAACACCGGTGCTGACGGGCATGTGGGCACTGCCCCGGTGGATGCCTTCCGGCCTAACGGGTTCGGGCTGTTCAACACCTCGGGCAATGTCTGGGAATGGTGCTCGGATTGGTTCAGCCGCGATTGGCACGTCGCCGAATCGCCGGAGCGGCGGCTGAATCCGCGGGGCCCGGAGAGCGGCGAGGGACGGGTGATACGAGGTGGCTCGTATCTCTGCCACGAGTCGTACTGCAACCGCTACCGGGTGGCCGCCCGGACCACGACGACACCGGACTCCACCACTGGCCACACCGGATTCCGTTGCGCCGCCTGACCTGCATCCCTCCGCCCGATGACCGCGCCGACGGGTCGCGCCGGGACCGGGACGGCCGGCCGCACGGTGCGGTCCTTACCTCAGCCGGTCACGCAGGTGGGCCAGCATCGGGCTGACCGGCCGGCCGGGGACCAGCCGGGCACCGTCCGTGAAACCCTCCTCACGACCCGTCAATACCTTGATCAGTTCCGCCCGCCAGGGTCGTGTCCGGGCCTCGTCGTGGGCAATGTCGCGAAGTTCCGACGGATCATTTCGCAGGTCGAACAGCTGTTCACGGCCGGTGCTGCTGTGCCAGATGTACTTCATCCGGCCGTCCGTCAGCCACTGCAGCGACTGGCCGAGCAACGTGTGTTCGCCGTGCAAGATCTCGCGCCACTCGGTGTGCTCGCCACGAGCGAGGGGCAGGAAGCTACGGCCCTCGACGTGTTCGGGGATCGGTAGGCCGGCGCACTCCAGCAGGGTAGGCATGACGTCGCGCAATTCGACCACACTGTCATCGTTCACGGTCGGCCGGATTCCCGGCCCTGTCAGCAGGAGCGGTATGCGTGCCGAGCCCTCATAGGGGAAGCCTTTGCGGAACAGGTGATGGTCGCCGAGCATCTCGCCGTGGTCGGCCAGGAAACACACGTAGGTGTTGTCGCGTACGCCGTAATGGGCCAGCGTCTCCAGCAGATAGTTGATCTGTTGATCCACATGTGACATGTGGCCGTAGTAGGCCGCTTGTGCGCGGTGCAGGAGCCGCGTACCGATGTCACCGACGAACGTGGCCGGGTCGCGAGGATTGTCGAAGGCGCTGAACGCGTCTACCCAGTCGCCGATCGGCGGCGGGGGCATAGGCGCGTCGAGATACTGCTCCATCGCCCACGAGGGCGGATCGTAGGGGGGATGCGGCGCGTTGAAGGACGTGAAGAGTAGGAACGGTTTGTCCGTGTCGCGGCGCCGGAGGAAGTCAGCGGCCTGGGTGGCGACGAAATTGGTCGGGTGAACATGCTCCGGCTTGTCCCATGGCCGGGCGACGTATGAGTTGCTGTCCACGCCGTTGTCGAAGAATGTCGCGTCGCGGCCGAGTTGCTGCCGCAACCAGGGGAGGTAGTCGTCCACCTGGTCTGGGTCGATGCCGTGCTGGCGGGCCATCCGGATGATCCCTGTCGGGCTGTGCAGGATCACGTTCTGAAACCCCTGCTGTGATCGTTCGGGGTAGAAGTGCATCTTGCCGACGGCCTGCGTCTGGTAGCCGTGCCGGGTGAACTCGCCCGCCAGAGTGATCGGGTAGTCCCACGGTACGTAGTCCTGGTATCCGACTCGCCCGTGGGTGACTTGTCCAAGTCCGGTCATGAGCGAAACCCGGGCGGGAATGCAGGTGGGGGCGGCGGAGTACGCGCGGTCGAACCGGGCGCCGGACAGAGCCAGCCGATCGAGGAAAGGGGTTTGGACGACCGGATGGCCGGCCGCGCTCAGGCAGTCACCGCGCCACTGATCGACCATGATCAGCAGTACGTTGGGACTCGCGGAAGTGGCCATGTCGGGCGTCCTCACCTCTAGATCATCCTTTCGGTCCACGGTAGCGACTCTTGATCGATCAGATCCGGCGCCGGGCGCCGGTGCCACCACGCTGCCATGGCCGCGGTCCCTCCAGCGGCCGGTAGTTCACGTCGAGCGCTTCGAGCCGGCGCAGGTGGGCGCCGAGGCGGCGGACAAGCCCAGCCTGGTCGCGGCGCGCCGCCGGAGTCCAGCCCACCTCGGCGAGGGCGCTCAGCCGAGGAAACGCCATGTACTCGACCGCCTCGGGGGTGGGCAGGTACTCGGTCCACAGCTGTCCCTGCACCCCGAGCACCCGGCCGGTGAGGTCGTCGGGGCCGGTCGGGTCCGGGTCCCACGCGGCCACATCCTCGATGCGCGTCAAACCGCCGATGGCCAACGGTTCGTCTGTTTCCTCGGCCTGGTAGTAGTCGAAGTATGTCCGCTGCTTGGGGCACATGACGACGTCGTGGCCGGCCCGCATCGCCGCCAGCCCGTGATTCATGCTTCGCCACGCCATCACGAGGGTGTCGGCAGGCATGCCGCCGTCGTCGACGACCTCGTCCCACCCGACGACTCGCTTGCCCAGACTCACCGCGTGCGCATGCACGGTGCGCATGAACCAGCTCTGTAAGTCCTCGACCGAGCTCAGGCCGAGTTGCTCGGCGCGGCTCCTCGCCTTCGGGCTGCTGTGCCACTGTGTCCGAGGGCATTCGTCGCCACCGAGGTGCAGCCATGGACCGGGGAAGACCTCGGCGACGACGTCTACCACCGTCCGGGCGAAGGCGAGGGCTTGCTCGGTGGGGGCCAGGACATCGTCGGAGATCCCCCAGCGCGTGCGTACGCCCAAGGGGCGGCCGGTGTTGCCGAGCTCCGGGTAGGCCGCGAGCGCGGCCTGGACATGACCGGGCAGGTCGATTTCCGGCACGACGGTGATGGATCTCTGCGCTGCGTAGGCGACGATCTCCCGAAGGTCGTCGTGCGTGTAGTAACCGCCGTGGGGTGTTCCGTCGAATTCGCTGCCGCCGTTGTGTCCGATCAGAGTTTCGGCGCGCCACGAGCCGATCTCCGCCAGCCCGGGGAAGGACGGGATGTCCAGCCGCCAGCCCTGGTCGTCGGTGAGATGCAGATGCAGCACGTTGAGCCGATGCAGCGCCGCGAGATCCAGGAGCTTGAGAATGAACGACTTGGGCATGAAGTGCCGTGCGACGTCCAGGTGGACCCCACGCCAGGAGTATCGCGGCGAGTCGGCGATGTCGCAGCAGCCGATCGCGATCGGTTCGACAGCGCCGTTCGCCTGCCGCAGAGCTGCGGGCGCCAGCATCTGACGCAGGGTCTGAACCGCTCGTGCCAGGCCCTCGACCGCGTTGCCGGTCAGGCGTACCAGATGGTCTTCGACCGCGATCTCATAGCCTTCGGGCGAGCCGTCAGTAGCCGCTGGTCTTATCGACAGGACGATCGTGGCCGCTGGGTCCGACTCGGCCACCACGGGAACCCGGAAGCCTGCGCGGCCAAGGATGTCGTGCAGCAGCCAGGCTGCAGTGCGGGAGGCTCCGTCGGCGCCGATGGCGGTACTTGCGCCGACGCGGAAGACACCGGGCCGCTGCCGGCACATCGCCGGCAGCGGGACCAGCGCGTCGATGAGGTCGTGCGGATCAGGCACGGACGCCTCCCGGGTGCCCGTTTTCCACCACGAACGTCGCTCTGGTGGTGATCGGGGCGTCCGGGGTGGAGATGTATGGCACCACTCGGAAGTCGCTGCGCAGTTCCTGCGGCGTGACGGTGACCCGGTTGTAGCCGCGTTGGAAGTTGCAGAAGTGCATGTGCGGGTTGGCTTGCAGGTAGACCTCGCCGACCGGAAGCATGTCAGCACCGTCTTTCGCGGAGCTGATCGAGGTGCCGACGATCTCCACACCGACGACGGGCGACTCCGGATCGTCGTAGTCGGCCTTGAGGTCGAGGAAGTAATTGCTGTGCCGGTCGCCGGTGACGACGACAAGGTTGTCCACGCCGCGGTTGTGCGCTTCCGTCAGAACTAGTTCGCGCTCTACGGCGTAGGCATCCCAAGCCTCGAAGACCCGGATGACGTCGGGGTCGGGATCGCGGTCGACCTGCCCCATCGGCTGCTGATTGCCGATGATCTGCCAGCGGCCTGTCGACGACGAGAACCCGTCGAGCAACCAGTCACGCTGCGTGCCGCCGAGCATGGTGGCGTTGGGGTCGAACCGGCCGACGTGGGCCGAGCGCCACTGCCGGGTGTCGAGCATGGTGAAGTCGGCGAGGCTGCCGTAGCTGAGCCGCCGGTGGATGCGGATGTCCGGGCCTGACGGCATCTGCGTGTGCCGCAGTGGCAGGTTCTCGTACATGGCTTGGTACGCATCCGCTTTGCGTTGCCGGAACGTCGCGGGATCCTCGCCGGCGTGGGTGTCGGACCGCCAGTCGTCGACGACCTCGTGGTCGTCGAAGGTAGTGATCCAGGGGCACAGCGCGTGGGCGGCCTGCAGGTGGACGTCTGACTTGTAGAGGGCGTATTGCATCCGGTACTGGTTCAGATCGAAGCACTCGGTGTGCAGATGGTCCGGGAGCGGGTCGCCGTTGTGGAGCCGGGGATCCGCGACATAGGACGTTTCGTAGATGTAGTCGCCTAGATGAAGCACGAGGTCGAGGTCTTCCTCCGCCATGTGCTGGTAGGCGGTGTAGTGACCGCCCTCGTAACTCTGGCAGGACGCCACGGCGAACTGAAGCTGCGCGGGCATGCTGTCGGGCGCCGGTGCGGTACGGGTTCGGCCGACGGGCGACACGTTGCTGCCGACCCGGAACCGGTACCAGTAATGGCGTCCCGGCTCCAAGCCGTAGATTTCCGGGTGAACCGAATGGCCCAGTTGCGGTGTGGCGAAGGCGACTCCCGCTCGGACCACCTCGGTGAAGTTCTCGTCGGTGGCGACCTGGTATTGCACCGGGACGGTCTGGTCCGGCATACCACTCTTGCCGTCGGGCGCGAGCGCGTCGACGGCCAGCCGGGTCCACAGCACGACACTGTCCGATGTGGGGTCACCAGAGGCGACGCCGAGGGTGAACGGGTAATCCTTGATGCCCTTGGCCGATGCGCTCGCGGTATCCCATAGACCGGTGCCGAGCAGGACGGCGGTGGTGCCTGCGCCGGAGTATCCGAGGAAGCGACGCCGGGACAGTCGAGAAGTCATGTCGGCCAGTTTCAGTCCCCAGCGTGGGCGCGTGTCAAGATGCTGCGCTCACTAATACAAATTAGAAGGTCCGATGGCGAGTGATCCTGAATTTCACGTGGGGGCCTCTTGACTCCGCATAGCCGGAGGGCTAGCTTCTGCCTAATTCGAATTAGGAAGGATTATCGAGATGACTGGACGGCCACGGCAACGGGACATCGCCAGGCTGGCCGGTGTCTCTCAGACAGCCGTGTCGCTGATCCTGAACGGCAAGACCGCCGAGCACGGCCTCACGAAGGAGACCGAGCGCAAGGTGCTGGATGCCATGCGTCAGCTCGGTTACGTCCCCAACGTCACCGCTCAGGCGCTGCGCGGCGGTCGCAACGGCCTCATCGGTGTCCACACCTTCGAACCGCTGTTTCCCAACAAGGGCACCTACTACGACGAGTTCATGGTGGGCATCGAGGATCAGGCCATCCGGGCCGGACAGGACCTGGTGTTGTTCACCTCGGTCCACCAGCGTGAGGGCGACCAGAGCATCTACCGCGGCGGGCAGAACCGGCTGCGAATCGCCGACGGCGCCGTCATCCTCGGCTTCAACCAGCACGGCGAAGAGCTGGCGAGGCTGGCGGCAGAGGGATTCCCGTTCGTGTTCATCGGCCGACGTGAGAGCGCCGCCGACCTGATGCCCTACATCACGCCCGACTACACTCCCGCCGTCGGCAGCATGGTCGACCAGGCCTACCAGCTGGGACACCGGCATGCCGCGTACCTCGGCCTGCCGGATCGGTCCGAGCCACGGGTCGAACGGCGCGACGCGTTCCGGACCTTCTGCGCCCGAACCGGCATCGCCATCACCGAGGAGACGGTGGCCGAGCCGCAGGCGCTCACCAGCGATTGGCTCTCCGCCGTCTGCTCCTCCGGGGCCACCGTCCTGTTCGTGGAGAGCTCCTACCACCTTGAGGAACTCGCTCGATTGTCGGCCGAGACGCGCACCCGCATCCCGAGCCGGCTGTCTGTCGTCGGGCTCGACTCGATCGACGCCGCCGGCAACGCGACCCATCACTGGACTCACATCAGCGTGCAGAGACGTGCCATCGGTGCCCGCGCCGTCGAAATGCTCCTCGAAGTCATCGATGGATTGCGCGGCGTGCACGACCACGAGCACTACCCGTGCCGGCTCGAACACGGAGCCACACTCGTCCCCCCGCCGCGTGCTCGCGTCGCTCGGCCGAGAAGCGCCGGCCGACGGCGCAGCGACACCGACTGATCCGCCCCGACTCTTGAGAAGGACGCCACGTGAAGAGAAAACACATCCTCGCCGCGGCCTTAGCCGGCTGTCTGGCGGCTGCGCTCCTTTCCGGCTGCTCTTCGAGCGCGAAGCAGCAGAACGACGACAAGAAGCTCAGCGTCTGGTTCCCCGGCAACTCCGAAGCCGAGATGAAGCTTGTCAAGGAGACCATCGTGCCGGCCTTCGAAAAGGAGACCGGCACCGACGTCGAGGTGACCTACGTCGACTGGACGCAGCTGTCCCCGAAACTCAACGCCGCCTTCGCCGCGGGCACCGCGCCCGACGTCTTCGGCCATGGCATCGCCGCGACGGCGGATCTGGTGAAGAACGACCGGATCGTCGATCTCACCCCCTATGTCGACAAGCTGGCGGCCGCCGACCGCGACGACCTGAAGGTGGCGCTGACCGGCGGCAGGGTCAACGGCAAGCAGTACATCATGCCGATCGTGGCCACGGTTCGCCTGCTCGTATACAGCGGCAAGGATTTCAAGGATGCCGGTCTGAACCCGGACCAGCCGCCCAAGACCTGGGAGGAGGTCAAGGCCGCCGCCGACAAGCTCACCCAGCGGTCAGGCGGCAAGATCTCCCGCGCAGGTCTGATCATGCCCAGCGACGCCATCGGTGCGCAGCAGACATTCGCCACCTTGATGTGGTCCAACGGCGGTGAGCTGCTCAGCTCCGATGGGAGCAAAGCGACTCTCACCACGCCGGAAGCCGTGGCGGCGCTGGAGTATCAGGCGTCTCTATATGGCGGCGCCGCTGCCGTGGACAACACGTTGGGCGGCACCTGGAACACCGCGCCCCAGGCGCAGCAGCCGATCGCGACCGGCAAGGCATCGATGCAGTTCGCCGGCGCGGGCGACATCAAGAAGTTCCAGACCGCCGCACCCGACCGCGACCTGCGTCTCATGCCACCGGTCGGATTCGGGTCCAACAAGCCGCAGACGTTCGGTGGCGCGGCCAACGGCCTGATGATCAACAAGGACAGCGCCAAGCAGGACTTGGGCTGGAAGTTCATCCAGTACATGATCGACGCTCAGACGGGCCTCAAATACGCCGAGGCGTTGGGCGTGCTGCCGGTGCGCACCTCGGCCATCAACGCGCCTTACGTGACGGCCGACCCCGAGATCACCAAGGCTGTCGCGGCACTCCAATACGCACACGGGAATCCCAACGTTCCGGGCTGGGTCCAGATGCGCGACGCACTCGGCAAGCAGATCGAGCAGGTACTGCACGGCAAGGTCGACGCCTCCCAGGCACTGACTCAGGCAAACGCTGAAGTGGACAAGACCATTGCCGCAAGCTCTTGACAACGATTCCGTGGTGCGCCGCCCGGCCCGAGACTCGGGCGGCGCACCACGGGCGCGCAAGCGGCCGCGGCGAGCCTCTCGGCGGCTGGCGCGGAGCGGTCTGCTCTTCGTCGTTCCAGCCGCGCTGTACGTAGCCTTCTCCCAGCTCGGGCCCGTCGTGTACGGACTCGTGCTCAGCTTCACCAAATACAATCCGCTCAGCCGGTCCGGACCGCAGCCCGTGGGTCTGGACAACTACCGCTCGCTGCTCGACGACCCCGAGTTCGGTAAGGCGCTGCTCGTCACGGGCCGCTACGTGCTTCAGGTGCTGCCGGTCACGGTCGTCCTCGCGATGGGGTTGGCGCTGCTGGCCAATCGGGCCTTCCGCGGCGTAGGCCTCTTCCGCACCGCGCTCTACGTCCCGCACGTGGTCTCACTCACTGCGGTCAGCATGATCTGGCTGTGGATCTACTCCGATCAGGGCCTGGTCAACCAGGTTTTCGACTTCTTCGGTCTGCCGAGCCAGAGCTGGCTGCTGCAGGAGGGCTCGGCGCTCAACGCGGCGTCGGCGATGCGCGTCTGGAAAGCATTGGGCAGCAACATGGTTCTGCTGCTCGCCGGACTGCAGACCGTGCAGCGCGATCTGTATTAGGCGGCCCGCGTCGACGGCGCCAACGCGTGGCAGCAGTTCCGTGCTGTGACACTGCCCGGCATCCGGCCGATGCTCACCTACGTCATCGCGATGGACATCATCTATCTGGCGCAGGGCTTCCCCGAGATCTATGTCCTCACCCAGGGTGGACCGGTCGGCAGCACTACCACGGTGAACTACCTCATCTACACCGAGGCGTTCCAGTACAACCAGATGGGCAGCGCCTCAGCGATGGCGTTCGTGTTGTTCGCGTTCATCGCGGGACTCTCGGTGGTCGCCATCCGTCTGGGCCAAGGGAGGCGGCCGTGAACAGACCGCGAAGCAACGCGTACCGTTTCGTCATTCTGGCGGTTGCCACGGCGCTTGTTCTGCTGCCCTTCGTCTGGATGGTGAGCCTGGCGTTCACCCCGGAAGAGGACGCTTTCGCCTCCGTCCATCTCATCCCGGACAACCCGACGCTGGACAACTTCGTCGCCGCCGTCCAGGCGGCCAACCTCGGCCGTGCCTTCGTCAACTCAGCGGTCGTCACTCTCCTGGCGGTTCTGACCAACTGCCTGATCGCGGTGCTGGCAGGCTACGCCTTCGCACATCTTCCGTTCCCGGGCGCCAAGGTGGTGTTCTACGCGCTCATCTCGACCGCGGCCATCCCGGTGTCGGTGACGCTCATCCCGCTCTTCCTGATGGCGAAGAACTTCCCGCTCGCCGGTGGCAACGACGTGTTCGGCGACGGTGGGAGCGGTCTGCTCGACAGCCTGGGCGGCCTGGCGATCCCATACCTGATCGGCACGATGAACATCTTCGTCTCCCGGCAGTACTTCTCCAGCCTCGACCGCGACTTCGCCGAGGCTGCTCGGATCGACGGGGCGAGCGAGCTGCGCATCTTCACCCGGATATACCTGCCGATGGCTCGGCCGCTCATCGCCCTGGTCGCGGTGTTCTCCTTCACCAGCGTGTGGGACGACTTCCTGTGGCCGCTGGTCGTATCTACATCGGAGCGCAGCACCACGGTGCAGCTGGCCATCACCACCTTCACCTCCTCTGGGAACGTCAAATACGGCGCTTTGATGGCCGCCACGATCCTTGTCAGCATCCCCGTTCTGCTCATCTTCCTGATCAACCAGCGCGGCTTCATCTCCGGGCTGACCGACGGTGGCACGAAAGGCTGAACCGACGTGACATCCAACCAACCAGACGTCCTCATCATCGGTGGCGGCCTGGGCGGCGTCGCTGCCGCGCGTGCCGTTCTGATGCTCGGCCGGACCGCTGTGCTCACCGAGGATGGAGACTGGCTCGGCGGTCAGCTCACTACTCAAGGCGTACCGCCGGACGAGCACCCTTGGATCGAAAGCGACCTCGCCTCCGCCGGCTACCGCGAACTGCGTACCCGCATCCGCGAGTACTACCGGCGCAATTACCCGCTGACTGATCAGGCACGTGCCGACGAGCGGCTTAACCCGGGCGACGGCTTCGTCTCCGCGCTGTGCCACGAGGCGCGGGTCGCCGCCGCGGTGCTGCCCGAGATGCTGGCGCCATGGATCGCCAGCGGAGCGTTGACGATCCTGTACGGGCATCGGCCTGTCGCGGCGACCCGCGATGCCGTCCGGGTGACCTCGGTGACTCTGCGCGACCGGCAAGGCAACGACAAACGGCTGACCGGACGCCTCGTCGTGGACGCCACAGAGCTCGGCGACCTGCTCGAGTTCGCCGATATCGCGCACGTCATCGGCGCCGAGTCCGTCGGGGAGACCGGTGAACTGCACGCGCCCGATCAGGCAGACCCGCTCGACCAGCAGGCGATCACCTGGTGCGCCGCCGTCGACCACCGCCCGGGCGAGTCGCACGTGATCCAAGAGCCGATGTCCTACCGGGACTGGCGCGACACCGTCGACCCGCGGTGGCCCGGATCTCAGCTGTCGTGGACCGACGTGCACCCCATCACTCTGGAGGAGCGGCACCGGCCCATCTTCGCCGGGCAGCCCGAGGCTGCGGTCCACGGCAGCGAACGCGATATGTGGCACTACCGCCGAGTGCTGGCCCGGAAGCACTTCGACCACAGCTTCCGCGGCGAGGACATCACACTCATCAACTGGCCCCAGACCGACTACTGGCGACGGCCGCTGCTCGGCGTGGACGACGGCACGCGCCGGGCCGCCCTGCGGGAAGCACGCGAGCTGACGCTGTCGTTCGTCTACTGGATGCAGACCGAGGCGCCACGGGCGGACGGCGGCCATGGCTATCCCGGGCTACGCCTGCGCGGTGACGTCCTGGGGACACTGGACGGGCTGGCCAAAGAGCCGTACATCCGCGAATCGCGCCGGGTCAAGGCATTGTTCACGGTCACCGAGGCGCACATCGGCCGAGAGATGCGAGGCCGAGGCGCGGGCTCCGAGATCTTCCGTGACAGCGTCGGTATCGGCTACTACCGCATCGACCTGCACCCCTCAACCGCCGGGCGCAACTACGTGGACATCGGCTGCTTCCCCTTCCAGATTCCCCTGGGCGCGCTCATCCCCGCCACGGTGGACAACCTTCTTCCCGCCAATAAGAACATCGGCACGACACACATCACCAACGGCGCATATCGCCTGCATCCCGTGGAGTGGTCCATCGGAGAGGCCGTGGGCGCGCTGGCGGCCTACTGCCTCCAGAATGACCGGACGCCCGCGCAGGTCTGGGCTGACCCCGCCGACGCGCGCAAGTTGCAGGACATGCTGGCGGACACGCTCGGCGTGCCATTGGCGTGGCCGGACGACATCCGGTGCGGTGCCGGCACTGAGGACCAGGAATGAGGACACCGTGCCGACCCCGCCGCGCGACGACACCCTGCAGCTGTTCAGCCCCGCGGCGGGGGTGCCGACCTACGGCCGGAAGGGCGCTCCGCCCTGGCATCGTCCACACCGGGTCGGCGGCTCTAACCGGGCGCATCAGTCGTGGGCCCTTTGCCTGAGCGCGGGTGGTGTCGAATGCTCCAGCGTCTTGTGAGCTAGAAGGGCACTCGCCGCCGGTCCGGTCGGGCGCGGGTTCGGGGTGGGCTGACTCTGCGTCTCTGATTCGCCACGGCACACCTCGGCCCGACGCGGAGTTTCCCGACGGACGTCAGGTTCTGTCTATCGTGAGGACCGCTGCAAGGCGACCGAGTGCTTTCTTGATGTCGGCGACTGACTGCTTCCGTACGTGCCGTTGATACTGGTAGACCTCGGGGGCGAGGGGAGCGAGCAGCACGTCGGGGAGTGCGTCGTCGCGTACCCCTGCCTCTCGAATCTGTGAGACGACGAAGGTTCGCCAGAACCCGTAGGCGCCGGTGCTGAAACGGGCGGCGCCCAGTTCGGCTCCCAGGGCGAGCGGCAGATGCTGTTCCAACATGTCGACCATGGCCGCGTAGAAGGCCGTCAACCGTTCGTCGGGTGAGGCGCCTGGACCGAGTGGTGGCGGTCCGGAGAGAAGCTGTTGCTGCAATGCTCGCTCATGGACGTCGAGCAGGGCGACGGCGACCGAGGCGACGTCGGGGTACCGCCGATAGAGCGTGCCTCGTCCGACGCCGGCGGCGGCAGCGAGATCCGACATGGTGATCGATGGCCCCTGAGCAGCGAAGAGTTGTTCGGCGGCGGCCAAGATGCGTTGTCGGTTCGCGGCCGCGTCGGCTCGCTCCTGCGGCGATGTGTCGAGCAGCTTCTTCCTCACCCTCCCATGCTAACTGGACGCCTCGTCCACTTCGTGTATCGTCTGGTATCTGGACACGGTGTCCACTTATTGGAGGAGGCGCGATGCGCAACACGACGATCACCATCGCCGGCTACGAGGTGGGACGCGTCGGTTACGGCACGATGCAGCTCAGCGGACCGAAGGCGTTGGGCAGCCCCGTCGATCCCGAGGCCTGCAAGGACGTAGTTCGCAGTGCGGTTGCACAGGGCGTACGGCTCATCGACACGTCGGCGTACTACGGTCCCGAGATCGCGAACCGGCTGCTCGCCGAGGCGCTCGCCCCCTACCCCGACGAGGTCCTGATCGCGACGAAGGTGGGCGCTCGCCGAACCCCCGACGGTGGCTTCACCGCCGACGCGACGCCAGAGGCGATCCGTGGCGCGGTGCACGACAACCTTCGCCAGCTCCGCATCGACAGGCTGTCGCTGGTCCACGCGAGATACATGCCGGACAGCACAATCCCGTTCGAGGACACCGTCGGCGCGCTGGCCGACCTGAAGGACGAAGGGCTGGTCGCCCACGTCGGAGTTTCGAACGTTTCGCTCGACCTGTTCGAGCGTGCTCAGACGGTCACGCCTATCGCGTCGGTAGAGAACGAGTTTCGACTAGGACTCGATGCCGGTCGAGATGTTCTCGACGCCGCGACACAGCTGGGCATCGCGTATCTGGCGTTCCGCCCGCTCGGCAACGGCCTTCTGGTCGGGCCAGGCTCGCCGCTGCAGGCTGTCGCCCGGGCCGCCGGCGTATCGCCGGCAACGATCGCCTTGGCCTGGATCCTCGACCACAGCCCGACAATGGCGGTCATTCCTGGCTCATCGCAGCCGGAACACCTGGCGGCCAACCTTGCTGCGCTGTCGTTCGAGCTCACCGACGAGCTGCGAACCGAACTCGCCCGGCTGGACCTCTCGTGAGCATCGGCTGGATCGCCGTCGTCGCGGCCGGGCTTCTGGAGATCGCGTGGGCGCACAGCATCCGCCTGACGGAAGGCTTCACCAAACCGCTCCCGACGGTCGTCTGCGGCGTACTGACCATCGCAGTCCTATTGATCCTCAACGTCGCGATGAAGACCGTTCCCGTCGGCACCGCCTACGCGGTCTTCGTCGGCATCGGAGCGCTCGGCACCGCGATCGCCGGAATGATCTGGCTCCACGAACCCGTCAGCCTTCTCAGGTCGCTCGCACTCGCGCTCATCGTAGGCGGCGTGGTCCTGCTCCGGCTAACCGACGTCAACGCAGCGACCACATGACGCGACCGTCGGAACGAACGGGTCCGCGCGCCAACACCTCGACAAAGTTTCAGCCAATCATCGCGGGGAGGTGAGTGTTACCGCCTTGTAGCGCGGAGCCCGGTCGCAGCCCTTGCATCGGTGCGGTGCTGGGGCCGGAGACTAGCGCCGCCAACACCGGGTCGACGGAATTCGTCAGGCAAGGGGGGTGCATTCCCGGTGTCGAGGTGAGGGCATCGACGACCTATTGTAAGCCGTTTGCGTGCCTATCATGTGGCGTCCGGGCTTGGTCGAACAGCCGCGGAATATCCGAACCGGCTCCGAGAGGGACATCATGAGGCCTCGCTCGATCGCTGTCGCCGTCGCCGGTCTGGTGCTTGTGGCGCTTCTCGGCTGGATGTTCGGTCCCGGCGCGTCCTGGTGGCTGGAGCACGTCGACGGTGTCAGCGGCTTGCATGGCACGGACCTAGCGGCTGCCGCCGATGCGGTCCGCGGCCGGACGCTCGCTGTTGCCACAGGGATCGCCGCGCTGTTCGCGGTCTATTTCAGCGCGCGCAACGCCGACACTGCCCGGCAGGGCCACGTCACCGATCGCTTCAGCAAGGCGATCGAGCAGCTCGGCTCGGATAAGTTGGACGTCCGCCTGGGCGGCATCTATGCACTGGAGCGTATCGCCCGCGACTCCGCGCGAGACCACCCGGTCGTCATGGAGGTGCTGGCCGCGTTCCTGCGCGGGCATAGCCATGACGAGGGCGCCCGCAGCGACACCAATGGGTGGGTGCTGCGGTCCGACTTGCGGGCCGCGTTCCAGGTCATCGGCCGTCGTGACGCCTCGCAGGACACGGGCCGCATTGACCTCGTGGAGGCCGATCTGCGCGGCGCGAAGATGATCGGTGCCAATCTGAGCAATGTGGACTTGGTCGAGGCGAACCTCACACGGGTGGCGCTGCCCAAGGCCGATCTCAGCGGCGCCAACGTGCGCGGCGCGACGCTGATCGACGCCCAGCTGACCTTCGCCAAGCTCACCAAGGCGCTGATGGGGGGTGCCGACTTGTCTGGTGCCGACATCGAGCAGGGCGACTTGTCGAGTGCGGACCTCCGCGAGGCGCGACTGTCCGGCACGATTCTCCGCGCTGCGAATCTGCGCGGCGCCGTGCTCTGCGCCGCCGACCTGACGCAGACCAATCTCGCCTTCGCGGATCTCCGTGATGCGGTCGGCCCGGTCGATCTGTCCGCGGCAGACACGAACGGCACGCGCGGGCTGCCGGTGAGCAGGTCTGCGGTGTCGGCGCGCCGGACGCGGACGGATGACCCCGCACCGAAGCAGGAGGCCTGACCGGCTCGACCTGGCTGCCTAGGATGCTCTAGGTGGTGTGTAGCCCACGACGCGCCAGATGGCACGCTGCTCCGGCAGACGACGCATGATCGGCCCACGCTGGCATGTCTATGCGGGAGTTGTGGTGCGGGCACTCAGATATTGCCGGGCGCGCCAGGCGGTGTCGCGCGCGATCGTTGAGGCGAGCCCAGTGTGGGCGGCGGGATCGAGGAGCTGGCGTAGGCGGGCTGTGTCGAGCTGGTCGCTCACGCGAGGATCGCGGCCGAGGAGGTCAAGGAAGTCGCGACCGGCAAGGGCCGCCTGCGTCGCGTTGTCGTACACGATGGCGTGGGCGTGATCCCGGCCGACGAACTCGGCCAACGCGATCATGATCGCCTCGGAGGAGATGAGACCGGCGGTCAGGCGGACGTTGTCCCGCATGCGATCCGGGAAGATCTCCAGCCCGCCGAGGATGCGGCGCAGCCGCACCAGCAGATCTCCCATGGCGATCAGCGATCGTTCCAGAACGTCGGTCATGAGGGCGGTTGCTGCCCCGTCGGCCTCGCTCGGCCGGACGAGCGCTTCCACCGCAGCCGGGGCGAGGGCGCGGATCTCTGCCGACAGCTGGAAGACGTCGTAGGTGAGCTTCGGATTGCGCTTGTGCGGCATCGTCGAACTGCCGACGGAGCCGTCGGGCACTGGCTCGCTCAGTTCGCCGAACTCCGTCTGCATTAAGGTGGCGACGTCGGCGCAGATCCGGGCTGCGGTCGCGGAGGCGACGGCCAGCGCGGAGACGTACCCGGCGAAGGGATCGAGCAGCGCCCGCGACGGCACGGGCATCGGGTCGAGGCCGAGGTCCTCGGCGATCAGTTCCTGAACGTGGGGTCCCGGCTCTCCCAGGGCGGCGAACGTTCCGACCGCACCGCCCATCATCACGGTCAGGCACGCCTGGATGGCGAGGTTGTTGCGCTGATGCGCCCGGACGAGTTCGTCCAGCCAGCCCGCCGCCTTGAATCCGAACGTGATCGGCACGGCATGCTGGCCGTGCGTACGACCGGCCATGAGCACGTCCGCGTTGTCCTCGGCAAGATCGGCGACGATGGCGACAACGTCGGCGTGCAGCCGGGAGACGATGGCGTGCGCCCGCTTCAACAGCAGCGCGTGTCCAGTCTGCATGACATTCTGCGAGGTGGCTCCCCAGTGGACGTAGCCACCGGCCTCGTCGCCGGCGACCCGGACCAGCTCCGAGATCAGCGGCATCAGCGGATGCTCCTGCTCCGCCAGCGCGCGGCGTACTCTCTGGGTGTCCATGCGGCTCAGCCGAGCCGCGTCCTCGATGATCGCGGCCTGCTCGGCCGGGACGATGCCGATCTTGGCCTGGGCTCGCGCGAGCGCCGCCTCGACGTCGAGCCACGCCTGCCAGACGCTCTCCGTCGTGAACAACGGCCGAATGCCGGCGTCGGGCAGATTGTAGTCAGTGAACCGGGTCGCCTTGCCTGCCGCTTCGGCGATGGTCGGTGTGGTCGGGATCGGTTCGTCGGTCGTGTGGCCGGCGGTCATACGCTGTCAAACCCCCATGGAGCGCCGTCGTCGGCGCCCGTGTTCGAGCCGGTTCGAAACAACCAGGATGATGAAGATCAAGACGATCTGGAGCGTCCCGTACGCCGATGCCGTGCCGAAGTCGGCCGCGTAGATGCGCTGGTAGATCGCCACTGACAGCGGCGCGAAGCCCACCGGGTAGACGATGACCGACGCGACGTACTCGCCGACGCCTTCGACGAAGGCCAGCAGGGCGCCCGCGATGACTCCCTTTGCGATCAAGGGCAATACGACGGTGCGCAATGCCCGCAATGGCGAAGCCCCGAGGGACTGCGCGGCTTCGTCGATGGATGGATCGACCTGGGCGATCGCTGCGCTGGTGGAGCGGAAGACCAGCGGCATGAATCGGACGAAGTACGCCACCGGCAGGATTGCGATCGAGCCGACGAGGATGAGCCCCAGCGACGACGGCGAGTCCCCGCCGAAGGCGGTTACCAGGTTGATGCCGATGACGGTGCCCGGCAACGCCCACGGCAGCATGACCGCGAGGTCGAGCAGTGAGCCGCCTCGCCGGCCGGGCCATCGCGCGATGATCCAGGCGGCCGCGGCGCCGATGACGACGGCTGTACAAGTGGCGACGAGACTCGTTTGAACGCTGACGTTGATCGGCAGGAGGCTGGCCGGATCGGTGAAGATCCGGGTGTAGTTGGCGAACGTGTAGTCCGGCGGCAGAACCTGGATCGTCCAGGTCCGGTCCACGGAGAACGACACGAGCACGATGACGGCGATCGGCGCCAGCAGCACGAGGCTCAGCACAACGCTGCCCGCGAGAGCCAACGCGGATCGGATGCCCCGCGTCTGGGTCCGTGACCGCTGGATGCCTTTGGACAGGCTGCGATGAATCCGCCGGCCCTGGTACCACCGCATCAGCAGCAGGAAGGCGATCGAGACCACAGCAAGCACCGTCGATTGCGCGGCGGCCAGCTCGTACATGCCGCCCGTACGCGTGGCGACGATCTGCATCGTGAGGGTCTGCACGTTGTAGAGCTGGGGTGCGGTGAACGAGCCCATGGACCGCATGAACGTCAGCAGACCGCCGGAGACCAACGCCGGGGTGAGCATCGGCAGCACGACGCTCGCCCAGACTTTCCAGCGCGGCGCGCCCAGGCTCTGCGCCGCCTCCTCCAGGGAAGGGTCCATCCCGGACAGTCCGGCCGCGACGGTGAGGTAGAAGTACGGATACATCGTGAAGGTGTGCACCAGCAGGACACCGGCGACACCGCGGACCGACACGGCTGCGGCGCTGATGCCCAGGAGCTCGTGCGCCGCCCGTGGCACGATGCCCGTTTCGCTGAAGAGCAGCACGAACGAGACGGCGCCGATCAGGGGCGGCAACGCCATCGGCAGCACGGCGAGCACTTCGAGCACTCGGCGGCCGGGGAACTCGAACCGGGTCAGCAGCACCGCGAGCACTGTGCCGACCAGTGCGCACAGCACGACCGAGCCGAGCGAGATCCCCACCGACAACACCAGGGCCGTCCGTGCGCTACCGGAAAAGAAGGTTCCGTAATTGGCGGAGAGCCCTTGCCCCTGCCCACTCGCAGCCGCCGTGTGCAGCATGGGTGTCACGACGAAGAACGCGATGACCAGGAAGACCGGCGCGGTCAGCAGGTAGATGAACCGGTCGCCGGCGGTCAGTCGTCGCCGTGATCGTTCGCGGCCAGGGATCTCGCCGGCCGGTGGCGCCTCGGCTGGCGGCAAGGTCTGAACGTCGGTGGTCGTCATTCCGGGATCAGCCAGGTGCTGGTCTCGTCGACGCCGAGGCTGACCCGTTCACCCTGCTCGGGTGCAGTCTGTCCATCGGATGCCGACACGACGACAGTGGACCCGCCGACGTCGACGGTGGCGGTCACGGTGGCGCCGAGGTACTCGACGCGACTCACCTCGCCGCGCAGCAGCGCCTCGGACTCGGCGACCAGCCGGAGCGCCTGTGGGCGTACCGAAAGCTCTGCCGTGGACCCGGCGGCGACCTTCATGGCAGCGGACCGCGGCACGGTGATCACCCGGCTGCCGCCGGCGAGCGACACGTCGGCGGTGCCGTCGCCGACGGCGGCCACTGTCACGGGTAGGACATTGCTGCGGCCGATGAAGCGGGCCACGAACGACGTGGCCGGCTGGCGGTAGATGCGGCGAGGCTCATCGACCTGGTGCGCGCGACCGTCGGCGAGAACTGCTATCCGGTCGCTGATCGCCATCGCCTCCGCTTGGTCGTGAGTGACGTATACGGCCGTGGTGCCGCTGGTCTCTTGTACCTCGCGGATCTGCGTGCGGGTTTCCTCGCGCAGCTTGGCGTCGAGGTTGGACAGCGGCTCGTCGAGCAGCAGTAGATCCGGCTGGATGACGACCGCGCGGGCGAGGGCGACCCGCTGCTGCTGGCCACCGGAGAGCTGGTCGATGCCGCGGCCACCCATGCCGTCCAGGCCCACCATCGACAGCGCCGCGGCCACCTGCGAGTCGCGGCTTTCCCTCGCTGCCCGTCTGATCTTCAGCCCGTACGCGACGTTCTCGGCGACGGTCATGTGGGGGAACAGCGCGTAGTTCTGGAAGACCATCCCGATCCCGCGTTTGTGTGGGGCGAGCCGGGTGACCTCGCGGTCGCCGAACCAGATGGAGCCCGTCGTCGGCGCGACGAAACCGGCGACCATCCGCAGCAGCGTCGACTTGCCGCAGCCCGAGGGGCCGAGGAGCGTGAAGAACTCCCCGGCCTGGATCGTCAGGTCGGCCGAGATCGCCGGCTCTGCCTCGGGCGAGGCGGCGTAGGTCTTGCTGACGCGGTCGAGTCGAATCGGGATCATGTGCGCTCCGTTAAGCCTGGCGAACGCGGCCGGCGTCAGCCACGGTTCTTGATGTTGTCGATCCAGTGCTGGATCCAGGTGTCGGAGTTGGCGGCGACCACCTTGCTGTCGACCGGCAGCTCCGTGTAGGTGAGCTGAGCCAGCCAGTCCGGCTTCTCGGAGATCGCGATGGTGGGGATCTGGAAGGCGTTCTTCGCCAGCCAGGCCTGGGTCTTGTCCGACAGCAGGAAGCCGGCGAACGCGTCCGCCCCGGCGGCGTTCGGGCCGCCCTTGACCTTCGCGATTCCGTCGAGGTTGATCGGGGTGCCGGAGGCAGGGACCTTGACCGAGAAGGGCGCGCCCTTGGCCGCCTGGGCGAGGATGTCCTGCTGATTCCAGATCGTCAGGGCCGCCTCTTGCCGCTGCAGGCGCAGGTAGAGGTCCGAGGGGTTCGCCGCGTAGTCCTTGGTGTTGGCGTCGAGCTTCTTCAGGAAGTCGTAGCCGGCCTGCGGCGAGGAGGTCTTCGCGTACTGCTGGTAGATCAGGGCCGAGAAGACGCTGCGCATCGTGCCGGACGGCGCCACGTCACGGATGAGGATCTTGTCCTTGTACTGCGGCAGGATGAGGTCGGCCCAGTCGTTGGGAACGTCCGCGGCCTTGATCACGTCATGGTTGTACGCGATGAGCTGCAGTTGCTGCTGCTCGGCCAGCCAGGCGTCGCCGGTGCCGTGGAACTTGGCCGGGACTCGCGCCAGGACGTCTGCGCCGAACGGCGTCAGCAGGCCCTTGGCTGTGGCGCCCTCGAACTGCGAAGGTGTGCCGCCCCACCAGATGTCGGCTTGGGGCTGGGCCTTCTCGGCGTTGACCCGGTCGGCGACCTCCTGCGCGCCGAGGGTCAGCAGCTGCACCTTGTATTCAGGGTGGGCTGCCTGAAATTCCTTGACCACGTAGTCGGTGATGTTGCTCGGACGGGGGGAGTAGACGGTGACCGTGGTCTGGCCGGGCGATTGCGACGTGCTGCTGGACAAGCCGCAGCCCGCCGTCGCGAATACTGCCACCGCCGCCAGCGTTGACAGGGCGGTGAACCTGGGTGCGAGCCGCCTCATGCCCGCCTCCTTCACGTGGTCAAGACGTGCCGTCGACATCGGTTGGATGACCGGGTGAACCATGGTGGATCGATTCACCACGTCCGCACGAGGAAACCAGGCTCATCCGCCTGTGTCAAGAGCATTGCCAGGATGCTGCGACGACGAGACGACCGGCAGCACTGACATGCCCGATGCGTCGACGACGCCTACCTGGTCAAGCGGTCCTCGAGGTGGTCACCACAGGACTCCCGCACAACCAGCCGCGGCTCCGTCAGGTGCGATCGCACGGTGGGCTCCGCGCCGGAGATGACCGCGAGCAACGCCTGGGCGGCCGTCTCGCCGAGGAGCCGGCCATTGGTCGCGACGCTCGTCAGGGACGGCACCGACGCCTGCGCTGCGGCGACGTCGTCATAGCCGATGATCCGCGTGGCCCCGGCGCGGCCCTGCTCATACAAGGCCCGGGCGACGCCCATCGCGATGCTGTCGTTGTGGCAGATGACGCCGTCCGGCAGCTCGCCGCGGCCCAGCGCGTGACCTGCCCGCAGGCCGGCCTCTACGGTGGACTCGCTGGTCACGTCGACAAGGCTGACGCCGGTGCCGGACTCGGCGAGGGCCCTGCGTACGCCGTCGAGCCGGTCGATTCGCGCGACGCCGAGTTCAGGGCCGCCGATGTAGCTGATGGACCGGCACCGGTGCGCCCGGACGAGGTGGTCCGCGGCCAGATATCCGCCCCGCACCTCGTCGGAGCCGACGTAGGGCTCGGTGGACCCGGGGATGTAGCGGCTCAGGAAGACCGTGGGCACGTCCCACGAGTGAATGGCGTTGACCAGCTCGCGGTCACTGCCCGTGGCCGGAATGATGGCCAGCGCCGCCACCTGATGCTCGCGCAGCATCCGTAGCAGTCGCGCCTGCTGGTCGAGCTGATCGCGCGTCGACACCATCAAGGACATGTAACCGCTGTCGGTGAAGGTCGACTCCACCCCGATCAGGACCTCGCCGAAGAAGGGCCGGTCGATGTTCGGCACGATCACACCGATCGTCCGGCCCTTTCGGCGCAGTGACGCCGCACCCTCGTTATAGACATACCCGAGTGTGTCGATCGACGCCAGCACGCGCTCCCGAGTGGCCGTCGACACCCGACCCGTGCCGGTGATGACGTACGAGGCAGTAGTTCGTGACACCCCCGCGTGCCGAGCGACGTCGATCAAGGTCACTCGTCTGCCCATACGATCACGCTAGCAGGCACCGAGCACCTGTCGCGCGCTCGACCACCCATGTGCGCCAGCACCGCGCCCGGCGGGTCGAAGGGCGGACGTGCCGACCTTCGACCCCCAGATCAGACAATCTGAATCCGCACCACACCGACGTCCGGTGAGTCGCGTTCCAGATGAGCTGATCAAACTCCCTCACATGTCGCTGCTGAAAGCGTCATTCGGCCTCAGACGGCGCGAACGTGGAAGATGGCCAGGCGGGCGTTGTGCGAGTCGACGTTCATGTCGACGGTCTTGGTGGTGTTCAGCGTGATCTGTACGGAACCGTTGCCGGGCAGCCAGTGCAGGCGATCGATGCCGGTGCCGAACGCCTTCTGCTCCGCGGCCAGATCCGACGCGGTGCCGAAGTCCGGGCGGTTGGTGTCCGCGCCCCAGATCACCAACCTGCCGGCGTTGTGGTGCGCGAGCGCCCTGGCCTTGTGGATGTCCCGCATCAGCCACCATTCGTCGCGCAGGTCCGTGCGCTGGTCGCCGTTGAACGCGTTCGCGATGTAGTGGGTGTTGAGCACCGCGAACTCGACGGCCGGATGGTCCTCATGCTGGACGACGACCTCGTTGAACCACCGGGGTGGGGTCACGCCCGTGATTCCGCCGTGCGCGCGCTGGGTTCGGCTGGACACGACGATCCACGGCCTGCCGACGCAGATCGGGATCCGGAACGACGTCTCGTGGCGCAGGAAGGCCTTGGTGTAGAGCGGGCCGAAGTAGTGGTCGATCATCTCTTCTTCGCCGGAATCGCCCTCGCTGATCTCCTGGAAGCAGACCAGCGGCCGGTTGTCTCCGTCGGCGTTGCGTACAGCGTCGAACGCGGCGTCGCGGGCGCCGAGGTTGTCCCGGCCGACGTTCGCCGTGATCACCGGCAGCCGGAACCAGTCGGTCGCCGCCGATGCCGTGCCTGCGCCCGCGACGGCGCCGGCGAGCACGCCGCCGCCGAGCGCGAGGGCCTTACGCCTGTTCATCATGCTGGCCAAAGTTTGACTCCTGTCAATGCGTGATTGGATACGAAGTAGGAAAAAGGCACTTCACGTTGGTTCTCGCGATCGGGTTACGCCCTTCAAAGCGCGCCAGTCGCCCGGGGCTCCAGGTAAGGGCAGCCCGCTTGACCGGCACGGGAATACTCGCCAGCCATCTCCGCGTGTGCCCTGGGCGGCTCCGACCTGAGCGCCATGAAGCGGCTGCGGGGCAAGCGCGTGGATCGCCGGTCTGTCACTCGACGTAGAAGCCGCCGGAGTCGAGCTTGAGTTCGCCGATGATCGGGTGGCGCTTGCCGGTCGCCGCGTCGTACCAGGCCCAGACGACGCAGCGGCGGTTGCCTTCGGTGTAGAAGGCGGCCATTGCGCCGGGTCCGGTGTGGTTGCCAGGCAGTCCTCGGTACGGGCCGAGCCCTCCGCTGCCGGTGTAGCCGAAGTAGGGCTGGTTGGCGCCGTCTTTCAGCAGGGTGCAACGGCTGGCAGGGATGGGGTTGGTTCCGCAGTCGGCGATGCCGGTCGCGTACCGGGCGCTGTTCCAGTTGTTGCCGGAGAACAGCAGGTAGTAGTGGCTGGCGCCGCCGACGAAGATCGACGGATTCTCGATGACGTGGGTGCTACCCGATTCGTTGGCACTGTCCCAGGTGAGGTCGGTGCTTTTCAGCGCGTCGCGGCGGGTGCTCCAGAGGGCGAAGCCGTCGGAGCCGACCTGCACGATGGAGATTCCGGTCTCTGAACCGGAGGTGATGGCGTCGTCGCGGTAGGCGACGTAGAGCTTGCCGTTCGCCACGAATGGGTTGGGGTCGATGGCCCACCGGCCGCCGCTGGGGCAGGCCCATTCGCCCTTGTTGGTGAAGGGGCTTTTGGCTCCGCCGGAGGTGGCCAGCCCGATACATTTCTGGCTGGTACCGGCCTTCGTCGCGGCGTAGTACATGTAGTACGTGCCGTTGAACAGCGCCACACCGGGTGCCCAGACGGCGCCGTTGTCCACGGCCCACGAGCCGGGGCCAGACGGCAGCGCGTCGCCGGCTACGCAGTCGGACATGCTGACGGTGTCGCCCGATCCGTGGTTGAGGAAGGGCACGTACAACGTCACGCCGGTCTGGGCGCCGCAGCGGGGGCCGGCGCCGGAGCCGACGGTCGTGCCGTAGGTGACGTAGGTGCCGTCCTTGGCCTGCAGGGTGCTCGGGTCGGCCAGGCTGAACGACGACGAGCCGGTGGACGCCTGAGCGGCGGTCGGCCCCTCTGGCGCACCCAACGCGATCGCTGTGGTGACCGCCAACGTCACTGCCAATGCTGACGCGAGCAGCGATTTCTGCCGTGGTCTGGTCATAGGTCCTCCTTCTTCGAGCCCGGGGTCCTCGTCCGGGCACGTGAAAATCCGTCACATCTATACCGGCACCGATAGAAAAATGGAACATCGTCGCAGTGACCTTCCGTCCAACGATGGAAATTTTTCGAACTTTGCCAGGTCCCGGCGAGTGGCGGACGACGGGCTGCATTCTGCCTCTTGATTAATCGATTCATCAACCGCTAACTTTCTCCCGACTCGGACTACGGTGTCCGCGCTCGAGAGGAGTCCGTTGTGGACCGTCGTCGCCGTCGTGTGCTGTTCGGCCTCCTCCTCACCGCGGTGATGCTGCTGGTCACCGCAATTCCGCAACCGGCTACGATATTCGGCCCGGTGGATGTGCACATGAGCTGGCTGTGGTCGTGGCTGACGGCGCCGTCGGCGTTCGCGGGAGGGCAACCGATCGGTCCCGCGCAGGAGAGCGGGACAGCGGCCGGCAAGGGTCACTACGTCGGGTACGCCGCCACGAAGGCGTCCGGCGGGGCGGGCCGGGCACCGGACTCGACGCCGGCCGAGCGGCAGGACGGCAGGGTCCAGCAGCTGACGACTCCGGACATCAAGGGCTTCGAACCCGGCCGGAGCGTGCGTAGCGCGAAGGACTCGACTGCGGGTTCCGACCTGTTCGTGAACCCAGACGGCTCCTACACGCGTGAGGTGTCCCAAGGCACCGTCAACTTCCAGGACGCGAAGGGTGCCTGGCAGAAGATCGACGCCCGAGTGACGGCTGTGGGGGAGCGGCTGGGCCAGCGGGCGAACCGGCTGGGGCTGCAGTTCGCGCGTCGCGGCGACGACCAGCGGCTGGTGTCGGCGTCGTTCGACGGCGTCGAGTTCGGTTACTCGTTGCAGGGCGCGTCCGGTGTTCCGGCGCAGACCGGGGCGTACTCGGTGACCTATGCCGGGGTGTTGCCGGGGACCGACGTGGTGGTGGAGTCCCGGGAGAGCGGGGTCAAGGAGTCGATCGTGCTCCAGCGGCGGGGCGCCGTGCACGAGTGGGTCTTCCCGCTCCGGTTGGACGGTCTCGTCCCCGCGCTCGACGCCGACGGTGGTGTCGTGCTCACCGACGCGAAAGGGGCGGTCAAGGGCCGCATCCCGCCGGGCCTGATGCACGACTCCAAGTTCGACACCGCCAGTGGGGAGTTCACCACATCGAATGCCGTTCGCTACGAGTTGGTCGAGGTCGGCGGCGGCGTCGGCCTGAAGGTGATCGCGGACGAGCAGTGGCTCACCGCACCCGAGCGCGTCTACCCCGTGACGGTCGACCCGACCGCGGAGTTCATGAACACCTCGGACACATACATGTACTACGGCAACGACGTGGACCATTCCGGCGAGGACAACCTCGCCGTAGGCACCTGGGACGCCGGTACGCATCGGGGCAAGGCGCTGATGGCGTTCTCCGGTTTCAGCAGCACGTTCAGCGGGCTGCGGATCACGTCGGCTCGGCTGTACCTGTTCCTGACCTGGCAGGGCAGTTGCACCGCACAGCCGTACACGGTTCATCAGGTCAACGAGTCCTGGACGCAGAGCACCGTCCGCTATGGCAGCGTGAACTATGACGGCCCGGCGTTCAGCTCCGCGATCGGAACACAGACACCGACGAGCTATGCGCAGGCGTGTGCGAACACCGGTGGTGACCGTACGGTCGGCGAGTGGACGAGCGTGGCGGTGGACAAGGCCACGCTCGACGGCTGGCTCAACGGCACGATCCCCAATAACGGCCTGCTGGTCAACGCCTCGCCGACCCAGACGACCGACTTCAAGCGGTTCACCTCGCGCAACGGCCCGTCCGGGGCGGTCTGCGACAGCCACACCTGCGCGCCGTTCCTGTCGGTGTCCTACACCCCGAACAAGGCTCCGCAGATCGACGCGCAGTACCCGCCGCGCGATTACCAGGCGACCTCGCTGACCCCGGAGTTGCTGGCACGGGGGCATGACCCGGATGCGTGGCCGAAGGCCATGCAGTACAACTTCAAGGTCAACGACGCGTCAGGTGCGCTGGTGGCGACGTCGGGATGGACCAGCTCGTCGAGCTGGACGGTGCCAGCCGGGAAGCTGCACTGGTCCAAGACCTATTACTGGTGGGTCGTGTCCTACGACGGATGGGCGAGCAGCCCGGATCCGCTGAACGTGGCGTACTACTTCCCGCTGTCGACACCACCACCGCAGCCGCTGGTCACGTCCGGTCTGTCGCAGGACGGCGGCGGCCGCGGGTTCGAACCAAGTGTCGGCAACTACACGACGGAGGCGATGGACGCGCAGGTCGCCACAGTCGGGCCGGCGTTAGCGATCCAGCGGTCCTACAACAGCCGTGACCCGCGTCCGGGGTTGGCGTTCGGCGCGGGCTGGTCGACAGTGGTCGACGCCAACGTCGTCGAGCGGTACACGACGGCGAACGCGAAGACAGCGGTCATCACGTATCCGACCGGTACAGAGGTGGCATTCGGACGTAACGCCGATGGCAGCTTCACTCCGCCGTCGGGCCGGTTCTCCGTGCTCACGACGGTCACCGGCGGGTATTCGCTGCTCGACAAGGACGGCACGACGTATCTGTTCACCCGGCTCGTCTCGGGGACGGCGGGTTCGAACGCGGTCTACGGGCTGACGTCGATCAAGGATTCGGCGGGTCGGGCGCTGACCTTCGCATACGACGCGGCGGGTCGGGTCGAGACCATGACGTCGGCCTCCGGCCGCACGCTGCATCTGACGTGGTCGACGCCCGCGGGCGCGAGCAAGGCCCACGTCGCCACGGTCTACACCGACCCGGCCGTCGCGGGCGACTCCAGCTCCGTTTCCCTCTGGTCGTACGCCTACAGCGGTGACCAGCTCATGAGGGTGTGCCCGCCGACCGACGCCACGCACTGCACGACCTACGAGTACGGGACTGGCACGCAATACCCGACTGCGGTGCTGGACGCGGGTCCACGTTCGTATTGGCGGCTGTCGGAGGCGGCGGGAGCGGCCAAGGCGGCCAGCACCGTGCTGGACAACGCCGGCACCGACGCCGCGACATTCAAGAATGTGACACTGGGTCAGGCGGGATCGCTGCCCGGATCCTCGGCGACAGCGGCCGGATTCAACGGCACCTCCTCCTACGTCGAAATGCCGGCCAAGCTGGTGACCGCGGCGAGTTACCAGTCCCTGAGCATGTGGTTCAAGACCACGACGCCCGAAGGGGTGTTGTTCAGCTATCAAAAGGACCCGATTACCAACGGCACCACTGCCGCCAACTACGTTCCGGCCTTGTATGTCGGCACCAGCGGGAAGCTGCACGCGGAATTCTGGAACGGCGCCTCGGCCAGTGCCATCACCTCACCCAGCCCGGTTACCGACGGCGCCTGGCACCATGTGGTGCTCGCGGCGGCCGGTGACACTCAGACGCTCTTCCTCGACGGGACTGCGGTCGGCACGCTGGCCGGCCTGATCAAACTGGCTGACGCGAACAGCACAGCGCACGAGTACGTCGGAGCCGGGTTCATCGGCGGAAGCTGGCCCGATCAGCCGCACCCCAGCGAGGCCGTCGCGACCTACTTCTCCGGATCGATCTCGGATGTGGCGTTGTTCGACCGGACGCTGACCGCGGCCGACGTCGTGAGCTTGCGCGCAGCGGCTTCGGCGGCCGCGCACCCCTTGACGAAGATCATCCGTCCCTCGGGTGCGACGGCGGCGCAGATCTCCTACGATCCGGTCAGCGGTGTCGTGACGCAGGTGATCGACGAGCACAACGGCACCTGGAAGATCAGCAACCCGACGGTGGCCGGGTCGTCACAGATCTACGCGGCGTCAGTGCTTTCCGGCGGCCCGGCAGATTATCTGCGGATGACCGAGACCGGCGTCTCCGAGGCGGTCAACGAGGTCAACGGCGGGGTGGCGACCTACAACACGGTGACCCTCGGCTCGCCCGGCCCGTTTGCCGACGCGACGGCGGCCAAGTTCAACGGAACTGCCTCCTACGTCGAGCTGCCGGCGACGGAGGTCCCCGGAACCTCGCCGAATTCGGTGTCGATGTGGTTCAGCATGCCGTCGGGATCGACCAAGGGCGGGGTGCTTTACGCGTACCAAAGCATGCCCATGGATGATGTCGACGCGGCCGGCAGCTGGGTGCCGGCGCTGTATGTGGGCGTCGACGGCAAGCTGCGCGGGGCGTTCTGGACCGGAAGCGCCGCGAACGTCTTGACCACCGCGGCCTCGGTGGCCGACGGTAAGTGGCACCACGTGGCTTTGGCCGCGAGCAGCGCCAGCCAGTCCCTCTACCTGGACGGGACGCTGGTCGGCACCCGCAACGCGGCCCGGGTCGCACCCTCCACCACGCCCGTGTACGCCTACCTGGGCGCCGGGAAATGGTCGTCCGTCTGGACGGGATACGACGGGGACGCGTCAGGCTACTTCCCGGGGTCGATCGGCGAGTTCGCGTTCTTCACCTCGCAGCTGACCGCTGCACAGGTCGCCGATCAGGTGGCGGCGGGCAAGAACGCGTCGGCGACCGCAGCGGGCGCGGCGCTCGCGAAGAGAATCGTGGTGACCGATCCGCTGAATGCGACGACCACCTATCTCTACGACGTGGACAACGGTAGCCGCCAGGTCGCTGAGATCTGGGCCGACGGCGGGGTCGAGCGGCAGACGACGTACGGGTACAAGGACGGCTTCCTGCGAACGGTGACCGACCCGAACGGCAACGTGACCACCAGCGAGTACGACGGGCGGGGCAACACGGTTTCGGAGCAGACCTGCCAGGATCGTTCGGCCGGAAGATGTTCCACCGTCTACTACTCCTACTTCCTGAACAGCGCCTCGGCGCTCGATCCTCGCAACGACCAGCTGACCGAGGTACGCGACGGCCGGTCGGCCGGCCCAACGGACAACACGTATCTGACGAAGTTCGAGTACGACGCGCTGGGCAACAAGACGAAGACGACCGACGCGCTCGGCCGCATCGCCAAGACCGACTACACCGACGGCACGACGATCGCGGCGGCCGACGGCGGGTTCGCCCCGGCCGGATTGCCCTGGCGGGTCACTTCGCCAGGCGGTCAGGTGCAGACGACCACCTACTTCGCCAATGGTGATGTGGCGCAGGTGACCGATCCGGCGGGGTTGGTGACAAGGCTCGGATATGACGGGCTGGGCCGGGTGGTGTCGAAGACCGAGATCTCCGACGGGTACCCGAACGGTGTCGTGTCGCGCGTTGTCTACGACAAGCTCGGGCGCATCTCTCAGCAGACCGATCCGGCGACGACGAACCGGGTGACGGGCGCGGTCCACACTCCGGTGACTACGACGGCCTACAACTATGACGGGCAGATCACTCAGCAGACGGTCGGCGATGCGACCGGTGGGGACGCCGCCCGGACGTTGAAGAACAGCTATGACGCCTTGGGTCACATCGCGACGGCGACCGACGCGACCGGGAAGGTGACGACGTTCGGGTACGACCTCTACGGCAACCTGACGCGCGAGGTCGACGAGACGGGGGTGGAGACCCGGTACGCATACGACGCGAACGGGCATCTGCTGACCAGCACGCTCGTCGGCTACACCGGCGACCCGAACAATCCCGTCACCGCCCGGGACCTCGTGACCGAGTCGCGGGCGTACGACCCGGCGGGCCGGCTGGCGTCGATCACCGATGCGATGGGTTTCGTCACGGCATTCCTCTACACCGACAACAACCTCCAGGTCGCGGTGGTCAAGAAGAACGCCGACGGCAGCCAGTCCTACATCGCCGAGCAGACCCAGTACGACGCGGCCGGCAACGTGATCCGGGAAGTCACCAACAACAACGCCACCGAGACCGCGTACGCGGTGGACGCCGTTGGCCGGGTCACCGAGGAGACGCTGGATCCCAGCGGCGTCGCTCGTAAGACGTTGTACTCCTACAACAACGACGACCAGGTCACCATGAAGTGGTACGGCGACTACACCGGCTACTTCGGCGCCGTAGGCAGCACCTACGACACTGCGGGCCGGGTCACGTCCGACTTCGTGCGTTCGTCTGGTCCGCTGTCACCGGCCGGCTGGTGGAAGCTCAACGCGACCAAAGGCACCAGCGCGGTCGACAGCTCCGACCACGACTTCACCGCGACCGCGACGAGCGGAGTCACCTGGTCCGGCGGCGCCGCGGCGTTCAACGGCAGTACGGGCTGGGCCACCACCTCCGAGCCCGTCCTGGACACCACGCAGAGCTTCTCCGTCATGGCCTGGGTCAAGCTCGGGGCGAACTCCGCGATCCAGTCCGTCGTGTCGCAGGACGCGAACGTCGGCTCCGGCTTCGAGCTGCAGTACCTGAAGACGGAGAACCGCTGGTCGTTCACCCGGAACCTGAGCGACACCACCGCGGCGTCCTCCGCGACGGCCCAGTCCACCGCCGCACCCACCCTGAACACGTGGACCCATCTCGTGGGTGTCTACAACGCCCCCGACGGCAAGATGACGCTCTATGTCAATGGGGCTGCCCAGGGCACGGCCGCCGACCCCACCCCGATAGCGTCCAGCGGGTCGCTGGCGATCGGCCGCTCCAAGTACAACGGGGCGACCGAAGCGCCGTTCACCGGGTCCATCGCCCAGGTCCAGGTCTACCAGCGGCCGCTGTCGGCATCGGACGTGTCCAGCCTGTACGGCCGAGGATGGTCGGAGGTCCGCGCCCTCGGCGACGTCATCAGCAGCACCAGCTACACATATGACCAGCGTGGCCTGCCGTTGTCGGAGAAAGATCCGCTGGGCAACACGGAGTACTACGAGTACGACGAGTCCGACAACCTCGTGGTCACGACCAGCGCGCCGGTCAACGCCGAGTCCAACGGCGGCACGCCGGTGTCATCACGTCCCGTGACGACGACCGGCTTCGACACCTTCGGCGACGAGGTCGAGCTGCGGGACCCCGACGGCAACGTCACAGTGATCACCCGGGACGCGTCCGGCCAGCCGGTCAGCACCCGACTCCCGAACTACACACCGCCCGGTGGCTCGCCGATCACCGCCACCGTGTCCCGGACGTTCGACGGGTCCGGCAACGTCGCCTCCCTGACCGATGCGCTGGGCAAGGTCACCACCTACACCTACGACCAGTTCGGCCGTCTGTCCAAGACGGTCACGCCCAACGGCGCGGTGACGACGTACGCGTACGACCTGAACGACGAGCTGCTCAAAACCGTCGACCCGCTCGGCGCGAGCAGCGAGTCGACCTACGACTATCTCGGGCGCAAAATCACGGACTCGCGGTTCGAGCGGTCCACGTCCAGCACGTTCACCACGTCGTACGCATACAGCAGCACCGGGTTCTTGCAGAAGGCGACGCGTCCGTCCGGGTCGTATGTCACTTACACGGCCAACGCAGCCGGTGACGTCATCACGCAGACGGACGCGGCGGGCAACGCGACCCAGTACGCATACGACCACCTGGGCCGGCAGGTGACCGGCACCGCGCCCGACGGCTCGAAGCGCCGGATGGTCTACGACGAGCCGGGCAACAACACCATGGTCAAGGCATACGACTCGGCAGGTCGGTTGATCTCGAAGATCTCGGCGGCATACGACGGCAACGGCAACCAGCTGAGTGCCACGGACGCGATGGGGCGAACGACGACCTTTGCGTACGACGCGACGGGGATGGTGACCGGCCAGACGCAGCCGGTCTCGGCGACGGCGTCGATCACGACGTCGTTCGGGTACGACGTGCAGGGCCGCCGGACGCGGTACACCGACGGGCGCGGGAACAGGCACATCTCCACATACAACTCGTGGGGTCTGCTGGAGTCGCAGATCGAACCGGCGACGTCGGCGAATCCGAACGACCGGACGTGGACGACCTCGTATGACGCGGCTGGGCGGGCGGTGAAGCAGACCCAGCCGGGCGGGGTGGTCATCATGAACGGCTACGACGTCGTCGGGAACCTCACGGCTCAGTCCGGTTCGGGGGCGGAGGTGGCCACGGCGGATCGGACGTTCGGCTACGACCTGGCTGGGCAGCTGACGTCGATGAAGGCCGGGTCGGGGACGGACACGTTCGCGTACAGCGATCGTGGGTTGCTGACCACGGCGTCGGGTCCGTCGGGGGCGTCGAGTTTCACCTATAACGGTGACGGGCTGATGTCGGGGCGGACGGACGCCTCGGGGACGAGCACGTACTCGTATGACACGGTGGATCGGCTGGCCGGGGTCACCGATGCGGCCACCGGTCAATCGGTGTCGTACACCTATGACGGGTTGTCGCGGCTGACGAAGCAGACCTACGGCACCGGCGACTCCCGCAGCTTCGGCTACGACAGCGCCAGCCGCCTGGCCTCGGACACGCTGAAGACCTCGGCCGGCGCGACCGTCGCCTCGATCGCGTACGGGTACGACCTGGACGGCCGGGAGACGTCGAAGACGACGACCGGGTTCGCCGGGTCGGCGGCCAACACCTACACCTACGACTGGGCCGGTCGCCTGACGTCGTGGAACAACGGCACGACCACCAGCAGCTACGCCTACGACGCGTCGGGCAACCGTACGCTGATCGGCGCGAAGGTGCAGGTCTACGACGAGCGCGATCAGCTGGTCGGGGACGGGTCGACGACGTACTCCTACACCGCGCGGGGGACGTTGAAGTCGACGGTCGCCGGGTCGACGACGCAGACGCTCACGAGTGACGCGTACGGGCAGCAGACGGCGATCGGGTCGCAGGCGTACACGTACGACAGTCTGGGCCGGGTGCTGGCGGCCGGCTCGACCAGCCTCGCATATTCCGGTTTGGACAATGATGTGGCCGGGGACGGGGCGGCGACCTACAGCCGGGATCCCGACGGTGGGGTGCTCGGCGTCAAGCCGACTTCCGGTGCCGGGGTGTTCGCGTGGGCGGATCTGCATACGGATCTGGTGGGGCAGTTCAGCTCGACCGGGGCGGCGTTGGCCGGGTCGTCGACGTATGACCCGCTCGGCACGGTGAGCGCGACGGCCGGCAAGGTCGGCAATCTGGGTTATCAGTCGGAGTGGACCGATAGTGTCGCCAACCGGGTGAACATGCACGCTCGCTGGTACAACCCGGCGACCGGGCAGTTCGACAACCGCGACACCGTCGACAACGACCCGATCCCGGATTCCATCGACGCCAACCATTATCAGTACGGCGACGGCAACCCGCTGCAGACGATCGACTCGACCGGGCACTGGGGCTGGAACCCGTTCAAGGCGGTCAAGAAGGCCGTCCACAAGGTCACGAAGTACGTCTCCCACACGGCGTACCACTACGCCTACAGCCACGCCCGGTCCTACTGGCACGCGGCCACCCACGTCGTGCGTCACGTCGTTCATCATGTGAAGAAGGCGGTGCACAAGGTCAGCCGAGCCGTTCACCGGGTGTACCGGTCGGTCAAACACACCGTCTACCGAGCCGTGCACTACGCGAAGAGGACTTATAAGAAAGCCGTCAACACGGTCAAACACACGTACCACCGGGTGAAGCACAGTGTCGCCAAGCACATCAACCACATCAAGAGCAAGGTCAAGAACGCGTACCACCGGATCAAGCAGGCCGGTTCGCGGATCGTCGCCAAGGTCACCAAGACCGTCAAAGCAGCGGCCAACAAGGTCAAGGACGCCTATCACGCAACCGCGAAATGGGTGAAGGAGCATAAGGACACCCTCATCCAGATCGGCGCGATCGTCGCCGGGGTGGCCGCCGGCATCGCCTGCACCGCGGTCACTGCCGGAGCCGGCGCAGTGGCCTGCGCCGTCGGCGCAATGGCGTTGATCAACCTCGGCAAGGATGCCGCGCAAGGCAACATACATGGCTTCAAGGACGCCCTCGGTTCCCTTGGCCAAGGAGCGCTCCAAGGCGCCCTCAGCGTCGTCACCGGCGGAGTCGGCGGTGTCGTCGCGGGCAAGATCGCCGGAGCGCTAGGTGCCTTCGGCGCCAAAGTCGGCGGTCGTATGATCGCCGGATTCGTCAGCGGTGCCGGCGTCGACGCCGCCGAGCAGCTGGCCACCACCAGACGCGTGGACTGGACCGGCGTCGCCGTCGCTGGCGGTCTCGGCGCGGCGCCTGGAGGAGCCGGCCGCCGCGCCGCCGACGATGGCCCGGCTCCGGCGCGCCTGTCGGGCCGCGACCCCGGTAAGCCGAGGACGGAGCACGACGTCGAGGAGCGCTTGAAGGCCGACGAGCGTACGGAAATCAAGGATGAAGTCGAAGCCCGCCTGAAGGGACAGAAGGCGGAAGCGGACCTGGCAAGCACCATCGCGACGGTGGGGTATGCGTCGTCCCATCCCACTGCGCAGCACTACATGGGGCCGGTCCACGCGGGGGCGGGGGAGGGACTGACGATCATTCCGATGGTCCTCGCGATCGCCGCCAACAGGGTCAAGCTGTGGAGGAACCAGTAAGTCCGGTGAACCCGCATCGCTCTCACCAGAGCGATGCGGACCACTGCCTGATCAACTGTTGCGAATACATGTTCGCCGTCGGCGACCACTTCGCTCGACGCATCGGGCAGGAACACGCCGACCTGCATCTACGCGATCCGCTCGGCGGTGCCAGTGAAATCGCCTCGCTTGACGGATAACGTTACGCCCACGTATGAGGAAGCGATACGGCTCCAGCCGAGCCTCGCGCGGAGACGGAAGGGGTTGGCTGTGCCTCGGGCGACAGCGATGGATGCGGCTGAGTGGGCCACGATCCTTGATCCACTCGCGAAGTTCGAGCCCGACGAACTGAACCAGGTAGTACGCGAGTCTGCGTCGATCGAGCTGGCGCGGTGCGAGCGGCACGAACGCCGGTCGTGGTTCGGCAAGTTCCTGGTCGCGGCGTCATACGTGGTGATGATCTGCGGGCTGATCGTGTCCGGCATCGTACTTCTGGTGGTTCTCCGGGTGAGGCCCGAGGATTTCAAAGCAGGCTTGCAGATCTTCTGCGCCGCTGGCTTCCTCGCGGGTTGTCTTACGGTTCTGCACTGGTGGGTCGACTGGCTGACCACGCCTCACCGGCAATGGAGCAGGACACTGCTCGGGATCGCCGCCATGGAAGGGGCGTGCGCTGCCGGCTCGCTAGCGGCCCTGTACTCGAGGCTCCCGCAGCTATCCGACCGCTGGCTGCTGGTGATTCCCATCTGGCTGCTTTTGCTGCTCGCCATCGCGTCTGTTCCCCTGGTCTTTCGCTTCACCCACTACGAGAAGCCACCAGCGGTGGACCTCGAGTCCTTGACGCCGAAGCAGGTCGAATTCCTCATTGCGTACCGACGCAAAGCCCTGAAGGTCCTCAGGTCCCGGAGCATCGTCAGCTACCCCCTGTTCGACGAGCTAGACCAAAGCCCCTTGACCTGACGTGAGGAGCGGGCTTTCTGAACCGCAACTCCTTGTCGGCCGCGGCCCATTCGCGCTGGGTAGGGACTTGGGTTGGTGAAACCTCCTCCGAACACGGGAGCGTGCGCCGCGATGAACCTGGCTCCGTCATCGGAGCTCCCAGGCCCGGGGGCTCAGTCGGCAGCGGATACGTAGATTTGGGCGAGTTTCCCGTCCTCCCACTGCACACCGAGTCGGTGGTCGGCGAGATCAAAGGTGACGAACACTGCGCCAGAGGCGCGGTTCACCCAGCTGTTGTGCGGAAGGGCGCCGTGCGCCTGGAGGTAGGCGTCGACTGTTGGGCGAACCCCGGTGAGGTCGAGCCCGGAGATCACGCGGCCGGCATCCTGGCAGATTGCGAGGTCGACGGTGACCCGCTCCACCAGCCCGTCGAGCAACGCGACGTTGACGCCGTCGGGACGGAGGATCACCGGTTCGAACTCACTCCGCCGGACGGACAGACCGGGGAAGAGGCCGCGCAGTTCCGCGTACGCCGCAGCGTCCTCGGGCGCGCCCAGCGCGGCGTACATCGTCGCGATGACGCCGGACAGCGACGTCCCGGGGATCGAGGGCAGGTCGTCGGCCGGGAGTCCGGCCGGGAGATCCGCGGCCTTCCTGGGCGTTGGCCGCGGGTCCAGGCCGCCGAAGCCGGCCACGCGGTCCCAGACCCAGTCAGCCACCGACGCGGCGACGGGCTCGTCCGGCTGTCCCGGGCGGCGCTTGACCAGTGCCCCGAACGCGACGGCGACCAGGTACGACCCCGCGTCGTCGGTCATCACCTGTTCCCACATCTCGTTCGCGGGCCAGTCTGGGTGCGCTGCCTGGTCGGCTTCGATCTCGGCGTCCATGGCGAGGATCTCGGCCGCCGACATCAGGCGGAACGGCTCGGCCAGCTCCCAGACGGCACCCGAGCCGGGCTGCTGGCCGTCGTGCCAGGACACCAGGTTCTTCGCGACCATCGAGCCGACCTTGTTACCGGCCAGATCGGCGGGGGATGCCCCCGGGCGTAAGGTGTCGCGTAGGCCTGCGGGCAGCACGGCGTCCAGCGCCGCCAGCGCGGAAGGCAGGTCGATGCCGAGCCTCTGGTCACGGAGTTGCTGCCACGCCATCTCGATCGCGCCGGTGCCCTGGATGTCCGCCAGGCTGATGTCCTGGCCGCGCGCTTTCTCGACGATCCCCTGCATCGTCCGAGCGGTCCGCACCAGGCTCTGGAGCAGGTCGTCGGTCGGGTCTTCGCGCAGCAGTCGCAGCCCGAGTTCCTCGGCGTCGTCGTACCGGTATTGCGCCAGGTAGGCCCAGCCGAGCAGCATGGCGATCCCGGGGTCCGTCGCGTCGGCCCGGACGGCCGCCTCAGCGGCGGGAGCGAACCGTTCGGGTGGCGCGAGGCTCTCCAGCAGATACCTCGCGCGTCTCCTGAGCGCTTTGGGGAGGTCGTCCGGCTCCGTTCGGGCGCACAGCGCCACCGCCTCGTCGAGCTGGTGCCACCCTTTCTCGTGTTCCCCAGCGCGTGCCTGAGCAGCGCCCAGCTCCATCCAGTCGTCCCAGTTCTCGTGTTCCTCGCCCAGCACGGTGCGCGCCCACCGCAGTGCCTCGGCGTGCTCGTGCTCGCCGGACGCCACCCGCCGAAGGCCACGGGCCGCGTTGATGAACTGGCCGTCGCGGCGGCCTGCCACCTGGAGGAACAGACGCCGCGCCTCCTCGACGTCGCCGCAGAACTCACGGTGACTGGCGAGCAACAGCAACGGGGTGCTTCGCTCCGGCTGGGCGGCTAGTACCCGCAGCGCCAGCTCGGCGATCCTGGGATGCGTCGGCTGCGCTCCGAAGAGCTCCCAGGCTAGGTCCAGGTCCCGCTCGACGGCTTCCCTGTCGTCGGCGGCCGTGCGGCCGGAGTCCCTCATCGCATTCCCCGCTTGACCCGGTACGCCCGGAGCTGGTCGAAGGTGCCGTCGTCGACGCCGTACTCCAGCACCGGCACCACCTGGTCGAACCAGGACGTCGTGGACGGGGTGATGTCCCCCGCCGCGGCCAGCACCGCGTCGGTGGTGACCGGCACCAGCGCACCGCTTTCCATCGACTTGACCATCGCCCGCTGCAGCACGGTGGTCGTCAGGTGGTTGAGGTCGGCGCCGGAGAAACCCTCGGTCGCCGCCGCGACGGCTACGACATCGACACCGTCGGCGGGTTTGCCCGCCAGCGCGTCCTGGACGATCGCCGCCCTGGCGACCGCGTCCGGTGGCAGCACCAGCACCGTCCTGTCGATGCGGCCCGGACGCCGCAGTGCGGAGTCGATGTCCCACGGCCGGTTCGTCGCGGCCAGGAAGTAGACCCCGTCGTTCGCGCTGGCCACGCCGTCGAGCTCCTCCAGCAGCTGCGTGACGAGCATCCGCATCGTCTGCGAGCCGCCACCACCGGAGGTACGCCGGCTGCCGAGCGCGTCGAACTCGTCGAAGAAGATCACGCACGGCGCCGCGGCGCGGGCATGGCGGAACACGCTCTGGATCGCCTTCTCGCTCTCGCCGATCCACTTGCTGAGCAGGTCTGCGAGGGTCACGTGGATGAAGGACGCGCCGAGATCACCCGAGATCGCCCTCGCGATGAACGTCTTGCCGCAACCGGGTGGCCCGTACATCAGCAGCGACCCGCCCGGCTTCTGCCCGAACGCCGCCGCCAGCTCGGGATTGCGCAGCGGCGCCAGGAACGTGGTGTCCAGGTGCTGCTTGACCTCGGCGAGACCCGCGACGTTGGCCAGCGTCACCGCCGGGCGCTCGGCGTCCCACACCGACGCCGACGCGGCGGCGCTGACGTCGCTACAGTCCTCGTCGGCCGGGACCGGAATCGGCTTCGGGCGTGCGGGCGGCGCGGCCGGTGGCGCGGCGGTCTCGGCGGGCGGCAGCGGGTTCGCGGTCCGCATCCGCGCCGCCATCAGCCGGGCACGCAGCAGACGGGTGCGCGCCAGATCACCGCCGTGGGCCTCGAATGCTGCCAATTCGGTGGCGGCGCGGCCCAAGTCCTGCTCCAACAGCAGCGTGACGAAGTCCTCACGCAGCGCCAGGTTGCCGGGGTCAGCCGCCACCTCGCGCGCGATCACCTCGATGAACTCGTCGCCTGGGTTGGCACCGTCCACGGCGCGGCTCCTTCCGTCCAGCCCTCGGGTTCGTGATCAAAGAAAACCATGCCGTCGACCGTCGTACACAGCCGGCCGGACCGGGCACGCGTCAGCAATGCGCGCTTTGCGGACCTAATTCATCCAGGACCGAGTGGTTCATGTGGACATGGACTTCGTCACGGACCCGCCGGTGGCACCGAAAAATCTTGATGGTGTTCGCCAAGATCGATCATGCGGACACAGCTTGTGAGAGGTCGACGCGGAGGCCTTCGTGCGGGATGCGTTCGCTACAGCTCGATTCCGGCGTCCGCCAGCACGCGAGCGATGATGCGTACGTGACTGAGCTGGCTGATCACCGGGACGGAAGAACCACAAAGCGTCTGGCCGATGCGGGGCGTGGGCGTAGCCGAGTGTCGCCAGCGGTTCGATCGCGGTGGTGGCTTCGGCCAGCGAGCGCACTCCGGCCATCAGGTCGAGGACGGGTTTGGCGGGCAGACCGGGCACCGACGTGGAGCCGATGTGGTGCACGCCGTCTTGTCCGTCGGGCAGCCAGGCAGCAAGTGTCGCGGAGAGACGGCGCCTCTCGAGCTCGAAGGCTTCGGCCCAGGTCGATTGGTAAGGCGTGACCTCGATCCCCATGCGGCCAGCATGCGTGGCGTCGCCGATCTGAGCAACACATCGTGGCCGGCATCGCAACGCTGACTAGGGCAAACGATGTCCACTGTCGGTGGCATCCAGTTCGGCGCTGACACGGATCCAGCCTGGCGATGATGAGGAAAGGGCGCGATGCGGCATGCCTGTTCGCGCACTCGGCGTCCGGATCTGCCGCATTGCGCGTGCTCTATCGATTCCTAGGGTCGTATGACCAGGTCAGCATGACGTCGGGTTTCATTCGCAGCCACAACGTTGGAGCGGGCAAGCCTTCTCGCACTGTCGGGGCCGTCTCCAGTTCATGCCAAGCGTTCGTGACTCAGATATCGAACCGGCTTGCCGAGCGACTCCGCGTAGGCGATCTCCCGCCGGGTGGACTCACCTCGGTAGCCGCCCGGATCCACGATGTACACCTCGTCGGCCATGCGAATCTTCTGGAAATGCACGCGGCCAAGCCGCCCCTTCAGGTCCGAGCTGTCGACCGTCCAGTCGTAGTCCGGCAGATCGGGAAGGCTGAACATTCCGAGGCTGATCACGACGCAACCTTCCATCGTGAGCCGTTGATTGACCTCCGCGAACTCAGCCTCGAACTTGGTCGAGCCGCAGAGCGTGATGACCTTCGCCTCACCCTCGGCCGACTGCGGCGCCTGCTGGTCCTCCATGAGTTTCATGATCGGTGAACGGGCAGGACAAGTCCACCGCCGTCCGCTGGACGGACAGCGCGCCTGCCAGCGAGGGGCCTGACGCCGCGTCGGGCGCCTCTTACCTGTGCGGATGGTGCCACGGTGCCACGAAGGAGGTCGAGGTCCGTTGGTGGATTCGCCGCGAAGGCAACCCAGAGCTCAGTGGGCCCAGACCGCCAGGCAAACGAGCTTGCCCCGCAGCACCTCCACGAGCCTGCCGAGCACCACGTACGCACTGTTGGAGTAGGAGAAGAGAGCGCCAGGCAGGACGTAGGCGCGAGCATCGTCGATCGCGCTCTCCCACAGCCGGGGGTTCCCCGGAGAATCAAGGATCTGATCCACACCGCGGCCAGTCATCACATCACCGCAGAGCAAGATCGTGCACCGTGCGGCCACCAGGAACGCTTACCCGGCTGAGACCCGCGCCCAACCTTGGATCTTGCCGTCAGCGCAGGCGGAAGCGGCGCGCGGTCCGGCGCGCTACGCGTACGCCGCCGACGAAGGCGCGGCCCATGCGGGCCGGTCCGGACGTGCTCAGCAGCTCGACCAGGTGCAGCGTCTCGCGCAGCTTCTGCTCACGTTCGTCGGCCAGCTGCTGGTAGGCGGCCCGCTGCGCCTGGGCGTCGGCCAGCAGCCGGGCCAGCTCGTCGCGTTCGGCCACCAGGTCGTGCCACGTCACGGCCGGCTCGCCGGTCGGCACGTCGGCCGGGTCCAGTTCGATCCCGGCCATCGCGGCCAGCGCGACCGTCAGATCGGCCACCCCCTCGGCCGGCCAGGCGTGCGCGTACCCGTGGTGGGTCAGGAAGGCCGCGAGCCGCCGCAGCGCCTCGACCGGCTCGACGCCCGCGCTCAGCGCGGTCAGCCCCGCCGGCTCGACGATCACCTGGTCCGCGGGCACGCCAGACGGCCCGCGCTGCCACGCCGTCAGCAGCTCACGCACCGCGGGCAGGTCCCGCTTGACGGCGGCCAGGCTGATCGCTTCTTCAAGGGTACGCACATCGGGGCGGTCTGAACCCGGCACAGAGGACGGCAGGTCCGCGTCCGGTGTGGATCCCGCGACGAGGAACCAGGCGGCCGCGACCGGCATCGCAGCCTGACTGCGGAGGGCCCGAGCGGCCACCCGGCCCGGATCGGCCAGCGAGCCCGTTCCAGCGCCAGTGCGTACGAGCGCGGCCTGCAGCACCCCGCTGTCCGGGGTGTCCGATCCGACCAGGACGGTGGGTTCGACCGGCGACGGGAAACCCCCGTACGCCCGCACGACCGGACGGCCCAGCGCGGCCACGACGGCGTCGAACCCGGGTCCGCCGAGGTCGCCGGTCCAGTCCTGGTCAGCGGGCGGCGTCGGGGGCGCGGTCAGCCGATGCACCCCCAACGGGTTCGCCATCCCCAGCAGCAGTACGCCGTCCGGCCGCAGCCGCCGGGTCAACCGGCCCAGCACGTCGGTCCATTTCGGACGGTCCACCTCCGGCCCGGTGAGCCGGTCGAGACCCGCGAGCGCCACAATCGCGTCGTACGCCGTGTCTGCGTCGAGTGTGGCGTCCAGCGCGGCCAGGTCGCCGGAGTAGACGGTGGCGGCCGGATAGCGGGCGGTCAGCACCTTGGCGTCGGCACGGGCGCGGACGAGCAGCGTCAGGTCGCTCGCCCCGTCGAGGATCGCGTCGATCAGCTCGGGGTCGTGCGGGCCGGCGACCAGCACCCGCTCCCGGGCCGTACGCGCGAGCGTCGCGAGCGCCTCGCCGCGTGCCGGGCCGGCGCCGTGCGTACCGTCGAGATCGGAGTAGGCGAGCAGCTCGCCGCCGAGCGGGTGGGTCATCGATCCGCCTTTTCTGTCGGCCAGCGCAGCAGCCAGCGCATCTCCGCCGGGTCCAGCAGCCGGTCGGCGCCCAGTTCGGCGACCGCCGCCGCGCGCGCCACCGCCACGTCGATCTGCTCGCCGTGCAGGTCGGGCCACTCCCGCCGGATGCGGGCCTGCCCGCCGTACACCGGATTCTCTCGCTCGAGCTGCATCGGGTCGCCGTAGACCGCCGGTTCACAGCCGGCCAGCGTCCCGTAGAACACCGCCGTCGACAGCCGATTCGACGCGACACGCAGATGGCGGCGCTGCTCGCGGAGCTGGCGGTACAGGAACTCCGGATCCTGGTTGCCCCACCGGTCGCCGCGGTAGCCGTGGCAGATCACGCGGAAACCGGCCTGCTCGTAGCGGCGCCGCAGCCGCCGGGACTGGTACTCCTGCCAGTACAGGCAGATCGTCACCGGCCCGGGCTCGGTCAGCTGGATTTGGGCGATCAACCGGCTGTGGTCGCCGAGGACGTCCTGACCCTCCCAACCGTGGAACGGGTACCAGATCGTGCCGCGCCGCAGCTCCGTCGTGTCGTCGGGCATCATCGTCAGCAGGTACGCCCACGGTGCGCCGAGTGCGTACGCCGTGTGCCGGCCGAGCGACCAGGCGCGGCGGCGGGTGCGTTCGGACCACACGAGCAGCGGTACGCCCGGCACGAAGTCATGATCGGGGGCCATGCCGTCGCCGATGTTCCAGCCGTGCTGCAGATAGCCGTGGATGCGCGGGGAATCGCCGTCGTCCAGACCGCAGTAGCGGGCCAGGATGCGCGAGTGCCCGTAGTAGTGATTGGCGTGATGCACGGAACTCATTCGGTCGCGGTCGGTCCAGAACGTCGCGGGCGACGCCAGGAGCAGGTTATACGGCTACACCTGAACAACGCACGTACGGCGGGTGACTTTCTTGCCGTGGCTACGCTGAGGATCATGAGCGGCTGGTAGACCTGTCGGTGGCCGGGAACGAGGCCAGTGATCTCCTGCGTGTCGAGTCGGCCGAGGTGCTGGCGGCGCTGGGCGCGCGGGCGGCGTACTGGACGGTGCTCGACGAGGGTCCGGTCGAGGAGTGCCTGGCGGTGCTGGCGCTCGGCGCCGACGGCTGGCATGCGCGGCACCTGCCCGCCTCGGCTGGTACGCACACCGGCCGCACCGAGGACGGCGAGGCGCTGGCCCGCCATGACGGCTGGGTCTACGTCATCGGCTCGCACTTCGGCTCGAAAGCCGGTCCGCTGCGCCCGAAGCGGGCCTTCGTCGCCCGGTTCGCCGAGAGCCTGACTCCACAGGTGCAGGTCGTGCGGCACCGGTTCACCCTGCATCGGCTGGTCAACGAGGCGTTGCGGCGGCTCGCCGACGAAGGTCACCCCGCCGCGCCGGAGCCGCCGGCCGCCCGGGTGCACGCGTCGTTCATCGAGGAGACGCTGCGGCGAGGCCAGGCCAAGGCCAAGCAGTGGGTGAGCGATCTGCGGCCGGGCGATCATCCGATCAACGTCGAGGGTGCCGCGTTCACCCCGTCGGGCAGCCTGCTGCTGGGTCTGCGGTGGCCGGTCTCCACCGCGGGGGAGCCGTTGCTGGTGGAGATCGCCGGGATTCCCGGGCTGTTCGCCGATCCGCCGCTGCCGTTGTCGGTCGTCGGCGTGTACGCGGTGACCGGCGCGGGACCCGGGCCGCTGGGCGTACGCGCGCTGGCGCCACGGCCGGGTGTGCCGGGGGAGTTCGACGCCATCGTCGGCTCTATCGACGCGCTCGGCAAGAACTCGGTCATCATCGAGGAGCACCCGCAGGCCCGGGACGCGACCTGCGCGCACCTGAGGTTCAGGCTGCCCGCGGACGGGTCGGTCGCGATCAAGCCGGTCGTGGTGGCCGATCTCGCGCCGCTGCACCATGTCGAGGGAGTCGCCGAACTCGACGGTTCACCCCTCTACGTCACCGACGAGGATCACCGGGTGTCGCTCTGGGTGCACCAGACCTCGGCGTCGGCCAGGTAGGCGTGCGTCTCGCCGGTGACGGCCGTGCCTGCGACGGTCAGCATGCCCACGGTGCACGGCATGTAGACAGTCGACAGCAGATGCGGGGTGCCGCCCAGGTCGAAGGCCTCGTCGCGGACGAGCCGGCGATCCTTCGGCTGGAGGATCTCGACCGTCACGTCGGCGGCCGACACCCGCAGCCCCACGCTGAGCTCCTGATGCCACGCCACCGGGGCGTCGACCACCTCCGGATCCGGCCACTGCTGTCCGCGTACCTCCGGAAAATGCCGGGTGAACTCCTCCGCCAGCCAGCCGCCCAGTTCGGGTGAGGCACTGACTACTTTGGTCGTGCCCGCGTGCCAGAGCACGAGCGCGAGGCCGGAGCCGCGCTCGGACCAGTCCACCCGCCAGACGGAGGCGAACGCGAGCAGGCGTTCGCCGTCGCGGACGGTCATTCCGGGATTCGCACCGATGAAGCGGACCGACATGGCCGCCACGGTACGCGATCAGACGCCGAGGCGGGTGACCAGACTTGCCTTGCCCTCGGCCAGCCGGTAGGACAACCCGACGACGGCGCAGCGACCGTCCTTGACCCGCTCGGCGATCAGCGAGGAGCGCTCGATGATCGTGTCGGCGGTGTAGCGGATGTGCTCGGTGACAGCGAGCCCAGGATCCTTGACGGCCAGGTCCCGGACCGGCACGACGCTGATCATGACGCGCTCGACGATGTCCCGGATGAACCCGGGCGGGCTGGTGCCCTCGGCGATGGAGTCCAGCGTCGCGGCGATGGCCCCGCAAGAGTCATGCCCGAGCACCGCGATCAATGGCACGTCGAGCATGGCCACGGCGTATTCGATGCTGCCCAGCACCTCCGCGCCGACCACGTGCCCGGCGGTCCGGATGACGAACAGGTCGCCGAGGCCCCGGTCGAAGATGATCTCGGCGGCGAGCCGGGAGTCGGAGCAGCCGAACAGCACCGCGAACGGACGCTGGCCGGTGGCGGCGGCGGCCCGGCGGTCGGCGTCCTGGTTCGGGTGCTGGCGGTCGCCGGCGACGAACCGGTCGTTGCCGGCAAGCAGCAACGCCAGCGCGTCGGCCGGAGTCACCGGCTGGTCGGGGTTAACGGGCTCGCTCATCTCGGCCTTCCGGTCGAACGGATCATGAGTCCTCGTTCGCAATTCTGCCCTACGAAGATTGCCCGCGTATGTGGTAGACCTCATAACCAGCGGTTTCCCGCCGTGGGCCGCAGCCCGAGGGGTCGGTGCGGCCGAGGTCACGCGGTGCGGCCGGTGGGCACCCAGAAGCGCAGCTTGCCGCCGTCGGCCTCGAACAGGCGGCCACCAGCGGCCTCGATCACCTTCCGCGAGGCGATGTTGGTGTCGTCGCAGGTCAGCAGGGCGGGGTCGATGTCCAGCGCGGCGGCGACCGGCAACGCGTCGCGCAACATGCGCCCGGCGAAGCCCTGCCGGCGGCGCGACGGGCGGACGTCGTAGCCGATGTGGCCGCCGACCAGACGCAACTGCGGGGTCAGCCGATGGCGGATGCCGACGCGGCCGACGAACTCCCCGTCCTCGATCCACCAGAGCGTGGTCGCCGGCACCCAGCCGCGCGGGCGTGGGGTCTCCTCCAGCGGCGCGGCCAGCAGATCAGCCACGTATCGGGCGAACGTGGCGGGATCGGCGAGCCGGTCGGGATCGAGATCGGCGACGAACGGCGAACGGCCGGTCGGGTCGGACTCGTGGAATTCGCGTACGCCGGCGGTGAACGAGCTGCGGTGCCGGACGTCGGGCGCCTCCAGCGGCATCCGTCCAGTTTACGGCGTCGGCGCGGCACATTTCGCGGCGTCAGCGCGGCTGCCCGGGTTCAGCGGCGGCCGGTTCGGGTGCTGGCGGGGAGATCGGCCGAGATCCGGGCAGCTGTCGCGAGCAGCGGCGGGACCAGATCGCGGCGAATCGCCTCCAGCGTCGTGCGCCCGGCGTGGGACGAGAGGTTCACCGCCGCCACCACCCGGCCGGCCCGGTCGCGGATCGGGGCGGCGACCGCGCGCAGGCCCTCCTCCAGCTCCTGGTCGACCAGCGCCCAGCCCTGTGCGCGTACGCGTTGCAGCTCGGTGCGCAGGGCGGCGGCGGAGCCGATCGTGCGCGAGGTCAGCCGGTCGAGCCGGATGTCCTTCAGGTACGCCTCCAGCTCCTCGTCCGGCAGCGCGGCGAGCAACACCCGGCCCATCGAGGTCGCGTACGCCGGGAAGCGGGTCCCGACGCTGATGCTGACCGTCATGATCCGGGAGGTCGGGACACGGGCGACGTAGACGACGTCGAACCCGTCGAGGACGGACACCGACGACGACTCGTTCACCTCGGTCGCCAGCTGCTCCAGATGCGGTTCGGCCACCTCGGGCAGCGACAGGCTCGACAGGTACGCGTACCCGAGTTCCAGAACGCGCGGGCTGAGCGAGAAGAACCGGCCGTCGCTGCGGACGTAGCCCAGTTCGGCGAGGGTCAGCAGGAACCTGCGGGCGGCCGCCCGGGTGACGCCGGTCGCCGCCGCGACCTCGCTGAGACTCAGCTCCGGATGCGACCGGTCGAACGCCCGGATGACGGCCAACCCGCGTTCCAGCGACTGCACGAAGTCCGACCTGTCTGCCACCACGCTCGCCCTCTCACCCGTCCGCTGCCGGCACGATATCGTTCAGCACTTTCTGAGCTACCGCGAAGGCGGCGTTGACCGCAGGCGCGCCCGCGTACACCGAGGTGTGCAGGAGCGTCTCGCGGATCTCGTCCGGGGTGACGCCGTTGCGGATCGCCGCCGCGACGTGCATCGCCAGCTCGGCTTCGGCATGCTGCTGGGTCAGCAACGCGATGGTCAGCAGGCTGCGCGTACGCCGGTCGAGACCGGGACGCGACCAGACCGCGCCCCAGGCGGTCTCGGTGATGTGCTCCTGCCACGGGCGGGTGAAGTCGGTCGCGGCGGCCAGCGCCCGGTCCACGTGGGCGTCGCCGAGCACCTCCCGCCGGGTCTGCTCACCCTTCATCTCGGGCCACCCGTCCTTTCTTTTCGGCGGCAGATCACGGTTATGCCTGGAATCTTGGGCTGGGATGCCATGCTCATCCCTGATCTGGTGCCCTCGGGGAGGCCGCAGCCGGGGAGTGGTGGTGGCGTAGGGCGGCGTCGATGAAGGCGTCCGCGTGGCCGAACGGCCGATCCGCCGAGGCGTGGTTCTCCAGCGGCCACCCGGCCCGGTCGACGGCGGCCCGCATGACGTCGGTGTGGACGGTCAGCCCGCTGAGGCATTCGCGTAGCCAGGCGGCGGCCGAACCGGTGACGGTCAGCAGTTCGCGCAGCGGCCGCCATTCGGCGTGCCAGGCGCCGGCCGCCCGTTCGTGCTCCGCGATCAGGCTGCCCATCAGGGTGGCGACCAACCCGGGAGCCTGCGCGGCGGCGGCGAGCGTACTGACGGCGGCGATCGGGTTGCGTTTGTGCGGCATCGCCGTCGACCCGCCCGGCGCGGCCTCGGTGACCTCGCCGATCTCGGTCTGCGCCAGTAGGGTGACGTCGCGGGCGACCTTCCCGGCCGCGCCGGCCGCGATGCCGAGCGCGCTCGCGAGGTCGGCGATCCGGCTGCGTTCGGTGTGCCACGGCAGGTCCGGCGCGGATAGGCCCAGCCGTGCGGCGAACTGCTCGATCGGATCGGTGGCCAACCCCGCGAGGGTTCCCGCAGCTCCGCCGAGCTGAGCGGCGAAGGTCAGCGCGCGCAGCCGGTCCCGGGCGGCGTCCAGGCCCGACAGCCATTGGGCCGCTTTGAGCCCGAAGGGGATCGGGACGGCCTGTTGCAGCAGCGTACGGCCCATCATCGGGGCCGATCGGTACGCCTCGGCCCACTGCGCGGTGACCTCGGCCGCCGCGGTGAGGTCGTCGAGGACGGCGACCACGGCCCGCCGGGCGATCACCATGGCGGCGGTGTCCAGGACGTCCTGCGTGGTCGCGCCGACGTGGACCCACTCGCGGGCCTGCGACGGCACGATCTCCCGGATGATCGCGACCAGCGGATGCACCGGGTTCCCGTGGACCGCGGCCGCCCGGCCGAGCGCGCCGACGTCGATGAGGATGTGCGAGCACGCGTCGGCGATCGCGGCGGCGGCCGGCGGGGGAGCGGTCGTCCCGGCCAGTGCGACCTCGACGTCCAGCAGCGCCCGGACCCACGCGGCGTCGGAGACGGCGTCGGCGACGCGGCCCCGGTGCAGGACGCCGCCGAACAGCGACCCGTCAGACGGCGAAGAAGACGGTCTCATGGTCACCCTGCAAGACGATGTCGAAGGTGTAGCCGTCCGGGCCGGGCTGGGCCAGCAGCGTACTGCGTCGTTCGGGGTCCACCACCGCCAGCACGGGGTCGGCCGCGTTGCCCGCCGGCTCGTCGGCGAAGTAGACCCGGGTCACCAGCCGGTCCAGCAGACCCCGGGCGAACACCGACACGTCGATGTGCGGCGCCTGGAACAGCTCGCCGTCACCGGGCACCGGCCCCGGTTTGACCGTACGGACGGCGTACCGGCCGTCGGGGTCGGTGCCGCACCGGGCGAAACCCCGGAATCCGGGCGTCGCCGCCGATCCCCGCGGATCGTCCGGATGGGCGAACCGGCCCGCCGGATCGGCCTGCCAGATCTCGATCATGCCCTCGGGGACGGGGTCGCCCGCGCCGTCGACGATCCGGCCACGCAACCAGATCGCCCCCGGCACGTCGTCGGCGACCGCGTACGGGCCGTCCGGCCAGTCCAGGCCGAGGCTGAAGAACGGGCCGACGGTCTGCGACGGCGTGGGGATCACGGCTGCTCCATGGGGGTGGCGTCGCGTCCACGAAGGACGATGTCGAACCGGTACGCCTGCGACCACTCCGGCGCCGTGCGGTCGTAGTCGAACGCCGAGACAAGGCGTTGCCGGGCGGCCGGATCGTGGATGGCGTTGAAGATGGGGTCCTGGAAGAACAGCGGGTCGTCCGGGAAGTACATCTGGGTCACCAGGCGCTGCGGGAACGCCCGCCCGAACAGGGAGAAGTGGATGTGCGCCGGCCGCCACGCGTTCGGGTGGTTGCGCCACGGATAGGAACCGGGCTTGATCGTGGTGAACGTGTAGTTGCCCTCGTCGTCGGTCAGGCAGCGGCCCACTCCGGAGAAGTTCGGATCGAGCGGGGCGGCGTGGTTGTCCGCCGAGTGGGCGTACCGGCCGGCCGCGTTGGTCTGCCACAGCTCCAGCAGGGTGTTGGGCACCGGGCGGCCGTCGCCGTCGAGGACCCGGCCGAAGACCTCGATCCGCTGGCCGATCGGCTCGCCGTCGTGCTGCCGGGTCAGGTCGTGGTCGAGCGGCCCGAGCCGGCCCTCGCCCAGCAGCGGCCCGGTCAGCTCGGTGAGCCGGTGGGGCAGCGCGACGAGCGGCCGTTTCGGGGCGCGTAGCACGGTCGAGCCGTACGAGTCCCAGGCCAGCGGCGGCCATTGAGCCGGATCGGGGTGCCTATACGTCACCGGGTCCTCCAACGCTTTCTGCCGTCAGCGCGCGCAGCGCGGCCAGCTCATGATCGGTCGGTTCGGGGGTGATCGCCAGCGGTTCGCGGATCCGCAGCGGCCAGCCGGTCTGTTCGCGTACCCGGTCGGGGTCGACGCCGGGATGCACGCTGGTGAGGGTCAGCTCGCACGTCTCCGGGTCCGGTTCGAGCACGCCGAGATCGGTGATGACCAGCACCGGCCCGCGTCCGCGCAGACCCAGCCGGGCGCGGTGACCCGGCCCATCGCCGAAGCCGACCGAGGTTACGAAGTCGACCTTGTCGACGAGGGTGCGCCGCCGGTGCCGGACCACGACGGCGACCTCACGACACGAGGCGGCGATCTCCGGCGCGCCGCCGGCTCCGGGGAGCCGGACCTTCGGCTGCCGGTAGTCCCCGACGACGGTCGTGTTGATGTTGCCGAACCGGTCCAGCTGCGCGGCCCCCAGGAAACCGAGGTCGATGCGGCCCGGTTGCAGCCAGTAGTTGAAGATCTCCGGCACGCTCACCACCGCGTCCGCGGTCACCGCCAGCTCACCGTCGCCGATGGACAACGGAAGGGTACGCGGACGGGAGCCGATCGTGCCGGACTCGTAGATCAGCGCCAAGTCCGGCGACCCGGTACGCCGGGCGAGGTTGGCCGCGGTGCTCGGCAGCCCGATGCCGACGAAGCAGGAGGCCCGGCCGATCAACGCACGGGCGGCGGTCACCGTCATCATCTCGTCGGCGGTCCACCCGGTCATGAGCGCGCCACCGGTTCCAGGACGGTACGCGACAGCCAGTCGAGGAAGGTCTCCCGATCGCGGCTGATCGCGTCCCACGCCCGGTACGCGTCGTTGTCGCGCTCGTAGTAGTCCTGCGCGTAGGAGGGACGGGCGCCGCCGGGGACCTCGGCGACGGCGGTTACCGCCCAGGCGGGCAGCACGATCGCGCCCGGACGGGGAGTCAGCTCGGGCACGATCTCCTCGACCGTCACCAGCGAGCGCCGGGCGGCCAGCAGGGCCTCCTTCTGCACTCCGGTGATGCCCCACAGTTGCACCGCACCGCGGCGGTCGGCCCGCTGCGCGTGGATGATCGTCACGTCGGGGTTCAGCGCGGCGACCGCGGTCAGCTCCTCCCCGGTGAACGGGCAGGTCACGGTGGCCACCGTGGACGTATGCCGCAGCAGGTCGGTGCCGGTGTAGCCGCGGAGCACCGCGAACGGCAGCCCGGACGCGCCGGCCGCGTACCGGTTGGCCATGCCGGCGTGGCTGTGCTCCTCCAGCCGCAGCGGTTGCGGCCAGCCGTGTTCGACCGCGTCACGCAGCCGATGCAGCGAGCCGACGCCCGGGTTGCCGCCCCACGAGAAGATCAGCCCGCTCGCGCAGCCCGCGCCGATCAGCTGGTCGTAGACGATGTCCGGGGTCATCCGGGCCAGCGTCAGCTCCCGCCGCCCCTGACGGATCAGCTCATGCCCGGCCGCCACCGGGATCAGGTGCGTGAAACCCTCCAGCGCCACGAGGTCGCCGTCGGCGACCAGGCCCGCGATCCCCTCGGCGAGGGTGACGATCTCGGCCATGCGGCTCCCGGATGTTCGCTATGCGTACAGAAGTTCTGTGCAGCCACCCTAAGAGGGTCACGGGTCACCGTCAATGGCACCAGAAGCATTGACTACCGCCAGTCTCGGTTCTAGGTTGCCGAGAGAACTTCTGTGCGGCTACCGAACACCCGAACCCGTCCAGGGATGGAGTTCCCATGCGACGACCCCTCGTTGCACTCTTCAGCGCGGCTGCGCTCCTCGTCACCACCACGCTCTCGGCCTGCGGCTCCTCGCCGGACAAGCCGTCCACGCCCGGCCAGCCCGACGCGGTCAACGTCGGCGTGATCGCCATCGTCGACGTCGCCCCGATCTACCTCGGCAAACAGCAGGGCTTCTTCAGCAAGCGCAACATCAACCTCAACCTCACCACCGCCCAGGGCGGCGCGGCGATCGTGCCCGGCGTCGTCAGCGGGCAGTACCAGTTCGGCTTCAGCAACACGCTGTCGCTGCTGGTGGCCACCGAGAAAGGCGTACCGGTCAAGGCCGTCTGCAACGGCAACACCTCCACCGGCAAGGACGGCGAGGACTTCGGCGGCCTGTTCGTCAAGGCGGGCAGCCCGATCACCTCGCCCAAGGACCTGGTCGGCAAGACGGTAGCGACCAACACCCTCAAGAACATCGTCGAGCTGAGCGTCCGCGCCTCGGTCAAGAAAGCCGGCGGCGACCCGGCCGGCGTCAAGTTCACCGAGCTGCCGTTCCCCGACATGCTCCCGGCCCTGCAGGCCGGCCGGGTCGACGGCATCTTCGTCGTCGAGCCGTTCCAGGCCGCCGCCGTCGCGGCCGGCGCGAAGAAGATCGCCTCCAGCTTCGTCGACCTCGCCAGCAACCTGACCATCTCGATGTACTTCACCTCCAAGCAGCTCGCCACGTCGAACCCGGATCTGGTCGCGCGATTCACCGAGGCGATGAAGGAATCCCTCGCGTACGCCGAGAGCCACCCGGACGACGTGCGCACCGTGCTCGGCACGTACACCCAGATCTCGGCCGAGGTGCGGGCGAAACTGACCCTGCCCAAGTTCCCGGCCGACATCGACAAGGCATCCGTGCAGTCCGTCGGCGACCAGGCGCAGAGCCTCGGCCTGCTGACCAAGGCGCCCGACCTGAACCTGCTGCCGTGAACCGGACCGCGCTGAGCCTGCTCGGCCTGGCCACGTTCGCCGCCGTCCTGGAAGTCGCGCCGCGGATCGGCCTCGTGCCGGCCGCGTACGCCCCGCCGACCAGCCGGATCGCGGTCGCGCTCGCCGACGAGGCCGCCACCGGGCGGTTCTGGCTCGCGTTGCGCGACACCGTCCTGACCTGGGCGTTGGGGCTGGCGATCGCGGTCGTCGCGGGCGTGGTCATCGGCGTGCTGCTCGGCGCGGTCCCGGTCCTCTGGGCGGTCTCGTCATCCACTGTGGAGTTCCTGCGCCCGATACCCTCGGTGGCCCTGATCCCGCTCGTCGTCGTCCTGTACGGCTCCACGATCCGCTCCACCGTGGTCCTCGTCGTCTACGCCGCCTTCTGGCAGGTACTGCTGCAAGTCCTGCACGGGGTGGCCGACGTGGACCCGGTGGCGCGGGACACCGCCCGTGTCTACGGCCTCGGCCGGTGGGCGCGGGTGCGATACCTCGTCTGGCCGACCGCGCTGCCCTACGTCGTCACCGGCGTACGCCTGGCCGCGTCGGTCGCGCTGATCCTGGCCGTCACCGGCGAGCTGGTCGTCGGCTCGCCGGGACTGGGCAAGGAGATCGAAGTGGCCCGGCAGAGCGCCGCGGTTCCCCTGGTGTACGCCCTGGTGACCGTCTGCGGACTGCTCGGAGTCCTCGCCAACGTCGCGACGCGGGCGGTGGAACGCCGTGTCCTGGCGTGGCACGCCGCCGTCCGGACGGAGGTGGGTGCGTGACCTTCGTCCGGCGCGTTCTCCTCGCGGTCGCCCTGCCGATCGCGCTGTTGGCCGTCTGGTGGTTCACCAGCGCCGACAGCCAGGCCTACCAGTGGCCGCCGTTGTCACGCATCCTGCAGGCGTTCCTCGACACGTGGACACCCGACAAACTGCGTACCGACGTGCTGCCCAGCCTGATCCGGCTCGGCGCCGGCTACGCCCTGGCCCTCGTCGCCGGGATCGCCCTCGGCGTGCTGATCGGCGGGTCGGCCGGGCTGCGGGCGTACCTGGAACCGGTGCTGGAGTTCATGCGGGCCATCCCGCCGCCCGTCCTCGTCCCGATCATCATGCTGGTCCTCGGGATCGGCGACACCATGAAGATCGTCGTCATCGCGTTCGGCTGCGTCTGGCCGATCCTGCTCAACACGGTCGAAGGCGTCCGCGGCCGGGACGGGGTGCTCGACGACACCTGCCGCACCTACGGCATCCGGGGCGGGCTGCGGCTGCGGCACCTGGTGCTGCGCGCGGCCAGCCCGCAGATCCTCACCGGAGCGCGGCAGGCCCTGTCGATCGCGATCATCCTCATGGTGATCAGCGAACTGTTCGCGGCCGAGAACGGACTCGGCTTCACCGTCATGCAGTTCTCACGCGGCTTCGAGATCCCCGAGATGTGGAGCGGAGTCTTCCTCCTCGGCCTGCTCGGCGTCGTCCTGGCGGTCGCGTACCGGCTGGTCGAGCGGTGGCTCCTGCGGTGGTATCACGGCGCACGCGCCCACGAACGGGAGTGGTGAGATGCTCGAAGTAAGCGGGCTGCGCAAGGTCTATGAGGGACACGGCCGCCGGGTGGAAGCCATCGGCGACCTGACCCTCACCGTCCCGCAGGGATCGCTGACCTGCGTCGTCGGCCCGTCCGGCTGCGGCAAGACCACGCTGCTGCGCTGCGTCGCCGGACTGCTGCCGGCCACCGCCGGCGAAGTACGCGTCCAAGGCGTACCGGTCACCGGGCCGACCCCGGGGCTGGCCGTCGTCTTCCAGGAATACGGCCGCTCCCTGTTCCCCTGGCTACGCGTACGCCAGAACGTCGAACTGCCGTTGAAGGCCGCCGGGCTGCCCCGCCAGCAACGCACCGCCCTGGTGGGGGAGGCGCTGGCCGCCGTCGGGCTGGAGGACGCCCATTCGGCGTACCCGTGGCAGTTGTCGGGCGGCATGCAGCAGCGGGTGGCGATCGCCCGCGCCATCGCGTACCAGCCGAAAGTGCTGTTGATGGACGAGCCGTTCGCGGCCGTCGACGCCCAGACCCGCGCGGATCTGGAAGACCTGATCCGCGCGGTGTGGCGGCGGCTCGGCGTGACCCTGCTGTTCGTCACCCACGACATCGATGAAGCCGTGTATCTGGGGGAGCGCGTCATCGTGCTGTCGGCGTCGCCGACGCGAGTGGCCGAAGACTTCCCGATCGACCTGCCCGACGAGCGCGACCAGCTCGGCACCCGCGCCGACCCACGGTTCACCGAGTTGCGGGGCCGGGTGTACGCCCAGATCCAGAAAGCGAAATCTCGATGAGCTTCTTCGACGCGAACACCTGGGACGGCAAGATCTACAGTGGCCGGTGGCAGCCCGCGAACGGCGGGTCGATCCCGATCGTCGAACCCGCTACCAGTGGCGTGCTGGGCCGCAGCGGGCTCGCCGACGCGACCGACGTCGCCGAGGCGGCCGTGGCTGCCGCGAACGCCCAGCGCGACTGGGCGGGCACCAGCTTCGAGGAACGCGCGGCCGTCCTGCGCCGTGCCGGCACGCTCGTCGAACAGCACGCCGCCGAGCTACGCGACTGGGTGATCCGCGAAACCGGCGCCGTGCCCGGCATGGCCGACTTCGCCGTCGGCGTCGCCGCCCAGGAATGCTACGAGGCGGCCGCCCTGGCCCACCGGCCGCAAGGCGAGATCCTGCAGACCAACCAGCCGCGGCTGTCGTTGCTGCGCCGCGTCCCGGTCGGCGTCGTCGGCGTGATCTCCCCGTTCAACGTGCCGCTGATCTTGTCGATCCGCTCGGTCGCCCCGGCAGTGGCGCTGGGCAACGCCGTCGTGCTCAAACCCGACCCCCGTACGCCGGTCAGCGGCGGCTTCGCCCTCGCCCGGATCTTCGCCGAAGCCGGCCTGCCCGAAGGAGTGCTGCACGTGGTGCCCGGTGGGGCCGAAGCCGGCGAGGCGTTGGTCGCCCACCCGCTCATCCGGGTCATCTCCTTCACCGGCGCGACCTCCACCGGCCGCAAGGTCGCCGAACTCGCCGCCCGCCACCTCAAGCGGGTCCACCTGGAACTGGGCGGGAACTCGGCGCTGATCGTGCTGGCCGACGCCGACATCGACAAGGCGGTCTCGGCCGGGGCGTGGGGTTCGTTCCTGCACCAGGGCCAGATCTGCATGACCGCCGGCCGGCACCTCGTGCACTCCGCGGTCTACGACTCCTACGTCTCCGCGCTGGCCGAACACGCATCGCACCTGCCGGTCGGCGATCCGTTCACCGCTCCCGTGGCGTTGGGGCCGCTGATCGACTCGTCCCAGCGCGACAAGGTGCACACGCTGGTGACCGACACCGTCGGCGCCGGAGCCCGGCTCGCGGCGGGTGGCACCTTCGACGACCTCTTCTACCGGCCGACCGTCCTCGCCGAGGTCCGCCCCGACATGGCCGCGTACGCGCAGGAGGTGTTCGGGCCGGTCGCCCCGGTCGTTCCGTTCACCGACCTCGAGGAGGCCGCGTCGCTGGCCCGTGGCTCCGCCTACGGGTTGTCGCTGAGCATCCTCACCGGCGACGCGATGCGCGGCCTGGCTCTGGCCGAGCAGATCCCGAGCGGCATCGTCCACATCAACGACCAGACCGTCAACGACGAGGCAGTCGCCCCGTTCGGCGGCGTCCTCGACTCCGGCACCGGGGCGCGCTTCGGCGGCGCCGGCAACCTCGACGCGTTCACCGAGCAACGCTGGGTCACCCTCCGGGGGACGATCCCGGCGTACCCGTTCTGATGGCTGCCCGCGCCATGCCTCCGCCCGGGTCCCCCGTTTGGCGCCGGATCACGGATCTGGGTCGAATCTTGGCCCAAGATTCGACCTGGAACCCTGATCCAGCGCCAACCCGGGGCGCGAGCCGGGGCGCGAGCCAGGCCGTGAGCCGGGCTGTGAGCCGGGCCTGGGGGAGAGTGGCGGGGTGAGGACGCAAGTCGGCATCGTCGGGGCCGGACCAGCCGGCCTCGTGCTCGCGCATCTGTTGCACCTGAACGGCATCGACTCCGTCGTGGTCGACCGCCAGACCCGCGATCACGTGGAGAAACGCATCCGCGCCGGAGTGCTCGAACACGGCACCGTCGACCTGCTCACCGCGGCCGGGCTGGCCGACCGGCTCCTGCGCGAGCGCATGGTCCACCACGGCGTCGAGCTGCTGTTCGACCGGGTCGGCCACCGGGTGCCGCTTACCGAGCTGACCGGCCGCGAGATCACCATCTACGGCCAGCACGAGCTGGTCAAGGACCTGATCAGCGCGCGGCTCGACACGGAACGTCCGCTGCTTTTCGAAGCCGCCGACGTCCAGGTGGACGGCACCGAGCTGACCTTCGACGTGGATGGGACACAGACGACGGTGGAGTGCGACTTCATCGCCGGGTGCGACGGCTTCCACGGGATCAGCCGGGCGGGCATCCCGTCGTCGGCGCTCACCGTCTTCGAGCGGGAGTATCCGCACGCCTGGCTCGGCGTGCTCGCGCAGGCGCCGCCCGCCTCTGACGAGCTGGTGTACGCGTACCACGATCGTGGATTCGCCCTGCACAGCATGCGTACGCCCGACATCACCCGGCTGTATCTCCAGGTTCCCGCCGACACCGACGTCGCGGACTGGCCGGACGCGAGAATCTGGGACGAGCTGCGTACGCGGCTGGATCGCGACGATCCCCGCTGGCAGCTCAACGAAGGCCCGATCCTGGAGAAGTCGGTCGCGGCCATGCGCAGTTTCGTGGTCACTCCGATGCAGCACGAGCGGCTGTTCCTCGCCGGGGACGCCGCGCACATCGTCCCGCCGACCGGAGCGAAAGGACTGAACCTCGCCGTCGCCGACGTCGCCGTGCTCGCGGAAGGCTTCGCGGAGTACTACGCCGGGCGCGGCTCCGGCCTGCTGCGGCGGTATTCCGAGATCTGCCTCCAGCGAGTCTGGCGAGTGCAGCACTTCTCCTGGTGGATGACCTCGATGCTGCACCGCGTGGACGACGACCCGTTCACCCGCGAGCTGCAACTGTCGCAACTGCGGTACGTGACCTCGTCCACCGCCGCCGCCACGACGCTCGCCGAGAACTACGTCGGCTTCCCGATGGCCTGACCCATATCGGGGTCGCGGCCCGGCGGCGTACGCGGCGTGTCATAGTGCGCCAATGGACATCGAAGCGTTCTGGGATCTCGTCGAGGCCGCGAAGAAGAGCGGACCCGACCGGACCCAGCACCTCACCGACGCGCTCGCCGAGCGCCCGGTGGCCGATCTGATCGCGTTCGACCTGCATCTGGAGCGGCAGAAGCAGCGGGCCGACACCTGGCAGCTGTGGGGCGCGGCGTACGCGATCTGCGACTCGCACTGCTCCGACGACGGGTTCTGGTACTTCCAGTCGTGGCTGGTCGGCCTCGGCCGGGAGTCGTTCGAACGGGTGGTCGCCGATCCAGACGCGCTCGCCGACGTCGACGAGGTACGCGCCCTGGCCGGACGGCCGTCACACGAATGGGCCGAAGAGGAGTGGCCCGACTGGGAGCTGCTCGACTACGTCGCTGCGGAGGCGTACGAGCGGATCACCGGCGGGGACGGCGACGACTTCGAGGACCTGCTGACGGCGGCGGGCGGCAGCGGCCAGGCGTCGCCGGAGCCGGCCGGCGACAGCTGGGACTTCGAGGACGCTGCCGAGAACGCGCGGCGTCTGCCCCGGGTGAGCGCGATGTTCCCGTTGTCGCCGATCGAGGAGCGCGACGCGCGTACGGAGGCGGTGTTCGCGGACTTCCTCGCCCAGTCCGGCCAGTCGGAGGAGGAGTTCTTCACCGCGCTGGAAACCCGCGTGCAGGGCGGCAAGTAAGGTGGGTACATGATCACGAACGAGCGGGCGGCCGAGTTCAGCCGGCACTGGGTGGACGCGTGGAACAGCCATGACCTGGAGGCGATCCTCGCGCACTTCCACGACGACGTGGTCTTCAGTTCGCCGGTCGCCGTCCAGCTCTTCCCCGACAGCGGCGGCGTCCTGCGGGGCAAGGACGCGCTGCGGGCGTACTGGGGCAAGGGATTGCAGGCGATCCCGGATCTGCGCTTCAGCGTCGAGGCGGTCTACGCGGGCGTCAGCACGATCGTCATCAACTACCGCAACCAGCGCGGCAACCTCGTCAACGAGGTGCTGATCTTCGACGGCGACCGCGTCGCGCAGGGCCACGGCACTTACCTCGGCCAGGACAATCCGGCCGGCGTCAGCGCCTAGACCCGGCGGGCGATCGTGATGATCTCGCGGCTGTCCGGGCCGATCGGCGTACCGTCCCAGCCGCCGAACTGATCGTCGATCGCGAAGCCCGCCTCGGTCAGGAACGCGTTCAGCGCCGGCACGTCGAGGAAGCGCAGCGCGGTCTGCTCGGTCCGCAGCACCGTGCCGTCGGCGTCGCCGAGCAGGCCGGTGAAGGTGACGACGTCGCCCTCCACCGCGTCGACCCGGTACCAGCTCCGCAGTGGAGGATCGGCGATGTCGCTGACGTTGGCCGGATTCCACTGCTCCCACGCCCGCGCCTGCGGATGCCGCGTCTCGAAGGCGAAGCGCCCGCCGTCGCGCAACCCCGCGCGGATCGCGTTCAGCGACGCGCGTAGCTCCTCGTCGCCGGTCAGGCACTGAAACGCGTGGCTCGTCATGGTGGCCATGTCGAACTCGCGGGTCCAGGCCGCGTCGGCGGCGGCTCCCGAAACCCACTCCACATCGGTACGCACAACGGCGCGACCGAGCATCGCCGGGTCGGGATCGAGGCCGACCAGGCGGCCACGGTGCCCCTGCGATCGGGCATAGTGCAGCATCGACCCGGTTCCGCAACCGACATCGAGAACGGCGTCGGCCGCCATCACCAGTTGGTGGTAGAAGGCATCCGAGGCGTACCGGCCGGGGTCCCACGGATTGAGCACATCGTAGAGTGCGGCGGCCTCGGCGTCGGAGATCATTCTGGCATCGTGCCAGACGCCCGCCTGCCGTAGGCTCGGACACGGGAGGTCACGTGTCCAATACGCGCCGTGCACAACCGCGCCTGGTGCCGTCGCCGCGCGGCGGGGTGTTGTCGGTGGAGGTGAGCGGCGCGCCCGACGGACGGCCGGTCTTCCTGATGCACGGTACGCCGGGCAGCCGCAGCGGTCCGCGTCCGCGCAGCATCGTGCTCTACCGGATGGGCGTGCGCCTGATCTCCTACGACCGGCCGGGATACGGCGATTCGACCCGGGTGCCCGGCCGGCTGGTGCGCGACGCGGCCGACGACGTGGCCGCGATCGCCGACGATCTCGGCCTGGAAACGTTCGCCGTGATCGGCCGGTCCGGTGGTGGCCCGCACGCACTGGCCTGCGCCGCGCTCCTGCCGGGCCGGGTGACCCGGACGGCCGCGCTGGTGAGCATCGCCCCGCCGGACGCACCCGGCCTGGCCTGGTTCGACGGGATGGCCAAGGGGAACACGAGCGACTACGAGGTGGCCGACCGTGACATCGCGCTGTTCACCCAGCGGCTGCTGGAACGGGCCGATCATGTGCGCCGCGATCCGCGGATCCTGATGGACGCGTTGCGCGGCGAACTGCGGGACTCGGATCTGCGGGTGATCGACGACGCTGCGTTCCGCCGCCACATCACCGACACCTATGTCGAGGCGATGCGCTACGGCGGGCACGGCTGGGTGGACGACGCCCTGGCGTTCCGGCGCGACTGGGGTTTCGAGCTGTCCGGCGTGGACACCGAGGTGCTGCTGTGGCATGGCGCGGACGACTCGTTCTCCCCGGTGGGGCATACGGAATGGCTCGCATCGCAGCTCAAACAGGTCGAGGTGCAGATTCAGGCCGACACGGCGCACTTCGGCGCGATGGAGATCCTGCCGCAGGCGCTGGCCTGGGTGATCGCCGACGCCTGACCGGCTGCGGGCTCAGCCTTCAGAGACGTCAGCCCTCGGGGAAGGACGCCACCTGGAACTTCAGGTACGCCAACTGCCGGCGCAGCTCGGCGGCGTCCGGCTCCTCGCTGACCGCCAGGCGTTCGGTCCAGGTCTGTTCGAGGCTGCGGCCGAGCCGGCGGCCTTCGGCGTACTGGCCACGGTGTCGCAGGTGGCGTAACCGGTGCAGCAGCAGCTGCCGGACGGCCGGATCGGTGCACCGGGCCGCCCCGGAGGCGTCCAGATGCGGCCCGAGTTCGGCGTACGCGGTCCACCCGCGCGGATCGTCCTCGTCGGCCGGGGGCCGGGTCGCGGCGAGGACCACGTGCGCATGATGGCGGGTCGCGGCCAGCTCCGGCTCGGTCATCCGCGATCGGATCACCTGCTGGAGCACGGGGTGGACGACGATCCGGGCGCCGCCCGCCTCGGGCCTGCGGACGTCGAGCTGGAGCAGGGCGAGCCGAGTCAAGGTCTGCACGAGTTTGCCGCGCGTCCAGCGATCGGTGACGGCCGGGTCGACCTCGGCCAGCGCCTCGGCGAGCGCGTCACTGTACACGATGGACAGATCGATCTCCGGCCCGAGCACGGAGCACACCTCCAGCAGCCGGTACGCCGCCGCCGTTTCGGTCCGCAACCGGTCGAGCGAGGCGTTCCACCAGCGCAGCCGCGAGCCGATCCGCTCGGGCTCGACCAGCAGCTCGGCCGCCGGCCGGCCGGTGTCGGCCAGCCAGCGCCCAGCCGCCGCGACCGCGACCGGCAGATCCGCCACCGACGCGGCGACCTGGACGGCCTCGGAGTCCCGGATGGTCGGCAGCCGATGGCGCAGGTGCGCGATGCTCTCGGCCCGGTCGAACAGGCCGACCTCCACCGGCTCGGCGTGCTCGGCCCAGGCCGGGTCGCGCGAGGTGACCAGGGTGTGCCCGAAACCGCGCGGGAGCAGCCCGGCGACGGCGTCGAAGTCGTCGGCCCCGTCGAAGACGATGAGCCAGTCGCCCGACATGCGACCGCGTTCGAGCGCGGCCAGGGCCGCGCGGGCGGCCGCGACCGGCGACGGCCGCTTGACCGCCAGGTGCGGCGCCAGCGCGGCCAGCTGAGCGGTCACGTCACCGGCCGCGTCGATCCACCACACCAGGTCGTACGCGGCGGCGTAGCGGTGCGCGTACTCGATGGCGAGCTGGGTCTTGCCGATGCCGCCCATGCCGAGGACCGCGACGCGCGACCCACCGGGCAGCAGCGCCGCGCCCTCGTGATCGCGCAGCCGGTCGCGCAGCTCGCGCATCTCGTGGCCGCGGCCGGTGAAGCGGGGCTCGCGCCGGGGCGCGGAGAAGATCGACGGCGAGCGGCCCGGGAACCGGATCGGCGGATTCGGTCCATCCAGGACGGTCCCGGCGTGCCCCAGCAGAGTGAGCAGGTTCGTCGTCGCCGCGACCACGTCGTCACCCCACAGCCGGGCGCTGTGCGCGGCGTCGAAGGTGGTCACCGGCGCGACGTCGGCGATGTATGCGGCCAGCGGCGGCCCGCCGGCCTCGGCGCGCTCGTCGTGGGTCAGCCGGGACAGGGCGGCCGCGTTGGCGGCCGAGACCAGGGTCAGCCGTGTCGCACCGGGCGCAGGGTCGACGCCGTCGAGCCACGGGTCGGCGACGGCCAGCCCGGCGCCCCGGCAGATCGACGCGACCCATTCGCCCCAGACCGCGTCGGCCGGGGCGTAGTGCAGGGTGATGTCGCTGACGACCGGATCGGGCGTGCGGACGAACCGGGCGGCGGTCCGCCGTCGCACGCTCTCGTTGAGCATGGGCGGTCCGGTGACCTGTCCGTTGGTGATGTGCCGCACCAGTTCGGCGTACGCCGACAGCAACGTCCCCGGCACGCCCGGTGGATCGGCGACCGCGGCGAGGATCTCCTCGAACGCGTACGCGGGCTGGTAAGGCACCTCGACGGCGGTCCAGTAGCGGCGGCGTTGCGCGTCGGTCAGCCCGGCCGGCAGCCCCGCCAGGCGCCGCATCGCGACCGTCCGCCCGGCCTGCGCCTGCGCCGCCTGGCTCCGGTCGATGTGCATCGGCACCGGCAGTACGCGGATGGCCCGGTTGCGATGCCGGCTGGCGATCTCCCGGGCGAGCGCGGACGCGCCGGAGATCGCCTGCTCGGCGAAGGTGAAGCAGGTGACGACGGTGTCGGGCAGGTGCGCGGTGCAGATGTCGGCCAGCTCGCTGAGCCCGGTCCGGCTGTCGATCAGGACGTAGTCATAGCGCCGGCGCATGTCCTCCCGCAGCGCGTCGAAGAACCGGCCGCCGTGCCGCCGCTCGTAGAAGTCGTCCCAGTCGAGGTCGCCCAGATGGGTGGCGTAATCCCGGTTCTGCCGACCGGCCGACAGGAGATCGAGACGCCCCCGGCCGAACGACCACGTCAGGGGGAGGGCGTAGCGGTCCACCTCGGCGTAATGGGCGTACCAGGCCGGGTCCTGCGGTTCACCGGCCTCGGTGGCGTGCTCGAACTCGCGGATCAGATCGATCACCCCGCCGGCCGTGGACAGCCGGGCGACGTCGAGGAACGGATGGAGGAACCGGTGCAGCCCCGGCGATTCGAGGTCCCAGTCGGCGGCCAGCACCCGGTGGCCGGCCGAGGCCAGGATCCAGGCCACATTGGCCACCGCCATGGTGCGCCCGGTGCCGCCCTTGAACGAGTAGAACGTGACTATCTCACCGTGTCGGCGATCGGCGCCGCTGCTCACACAGGGCCTCCCTAATGGCACGTCCTTCGATTAAAGCACCCGGACGCGACGCCGAGACGATTCACCGTTTCCGATGTTTTGTGGGATGGTCGCGGTCGGTTACGATCCGTTCGGGTATCGGTTCACTGAGGACCTGCGCTCACGAGGGGAAAGAGGGCCCATGGCCGAGTCGGCGACCCGAGGAACGCTGGAAAGCCTCGTGGACATGCTCGTCCGGCTGCCGGAACTGGCCGATCCCGCCGTCCGCGACCAACTCGTCGACCGCGTACGCCAAGAGCTGCGCCGGCCGCTGCGGATCAAACGCTTCGCCGACGTACGCCCCGAGCTGTCCAGCTTGGTCAACGCCTGTAACGCGTGCTCGGGCGGATTGCGCGTACTCGCCTCGGTGATCGCCGAACAGCACGTCGGCGAGATCGCCGCCGTGCGGGCGGCAGTGAGCGACCTGAGCCCCGGACTGCTGTCCGTGCCCGACCGGGATCACCTGCGCGGCCTGCTCGCCAACCTGCCCGCCCACCAGATCGGTGAAGCGGTGGACGGTCTCGGCGGCGCCGAGCAGCTCTACTCGATGCGTACCTGGCGAGACACCGCCAACGCGATCCGGATCATGGAGGGCCTGCCGATCCCCGAGGACGGCGTACCCCAGGTGCTCGCCTTCGCCAGCCGGTTGTCCGAGCTGCTCACCGGCCCGGTCTCCGACGGCCTGCGGACCTGGGTCGACACCGTCGCCGGTGGACTCGGCGTCGACCTGGCCGCCCTCGTCGTGCTGCGCGGCGGCGCGGGACCGCTCGCCACGCCGCCCCCGTTCACGCCGCCGTCGCCACGCGGCGCGGTGCCGCCGCGTCGCTCGGAGACCCGGGTCGTCGGCGGTGGCGTACCGACCCGGAACCGGCACTTCACCGGCCGCAGCGAGCTGCTCGACAGCCTGACCGACGTGCTCAGCAGCGGCGAGCAGGCCGCGGTCCTGCCGCCGGCCCTGCACGGCCTCGGCGGTGTCGGCAAGACCCAGCTCGTCGTGGAGTACGTCTACCGGCACCTCGACGACTACGAGCTGGTCTGGTGGATTCCGGCCGAGCGCACGGCGACCGTTCTGGCGTCGCTGACCCAGCTCGCCGAGACGCTGCACCTGACCGTCGCCGAGGACCGGCAGCAGACCGCGCGGACGGTGCTCGACGCGCTGGCCGGTCTGCGGGTGCCGTGGCTGCTCGTCTACGACAACGCCGACGACCCGGACGTGCTCAAGCCGTTCCTGCCCGCCACCGGCGGCCACGTCATCGTGACCACCCGCAACCCGGAGTGGGGCGCGGTCGGCCGGCCGATCGAGGTCGACGTCTTCCCGCGCGGTGAGAGCATCCAGCTGCTCCAAGGCCGGGGCCTGCAGCTCAAGGAGGGCGAGGCCGAGGCGCTGGCCAACAAGCTCGGCGACCTGCCGCTGGCGCTGGAGCAGGCGGTCCTGTGGTGCAAGTCCACGGCGATGCCGGTGACCGAGTACATCGAGCTGCTCGACAGCCACCGCCGTTCGGACCTGCTGTCGGAGTCCAAGCCCTACGGTTATCCGATCACGGTCACGGCGTTCGTCACGCTCGCCAGCGAGACGTTGCGGGACAAGGCCCCGGCCACCGCCCAGCTGTTCGAGCTGCTGTCCTTCCTCTCCGGCGAGCCGGTGTCGCAGAACCTGCTCAGCCGGGGCAAGTCGGCCCGCGTCACCGAGCCCCTGCGGACCACCCTCAACGATCCGGTCGCGCTCAGCCGGGTCGTGCGCGACCTGAACAACCGCGGTCTGGCCAAGGTGGACCCCGCGCAGCGCATCCAGGTGCACCGCCTGGTCCAGGACATCCTGCGCGACATCCTGCCGGCCGACCGGGCGGAGGTGACGCTGCGCAACGCCCAGCGGCTGCTGGCCGCCGCCAACCCCGGCGACCCGGACGAACGCGGCGAGCTGGAGAGCCAGGCCGAACTCGGCCCGCACCTCGACCGCGCCCGGATGATCTACGCCGAGGACGACGACGCGCGCGTCGCGGTGCTGGACCACGCCCGCTACCTCTACCTGATCGGCGACTACGAGAACAGCGTCCGGCTCTCCACCGAGGCCGTCGCGTACTGGAGCCAGCCCAGCGACGACCCGCTGCTCGGCCCGGACGGCCTCTACACGCTGCGCGCGTCCAGCGTCCAGTCCAACGCGCTGCGCGCACTGGGCCAGGCGAGCGAGGCCCGCGACATCGCCAACGACACCTACGACCGGATGTGCGCCAGCCCGCAGATCGGCGAGATGCACGAGTTCACCCTCATCCACGCCAACCAGGTGGGCCATTCGCTGCGGATCGCCGGACGCTACAACGAGGCGCTGGAGTTCGACACCGGATCGCTGGCCCGGCACCGGCACGTGTTCAACGCGGCCGAGGCGTACACCCTGCGGGCGCAGGCCAACCTCGCCGTCGACCTGCGCATGATCGGCGACTTCGCCCAGGCCTTCGAACAGGACCGCGAGATCGCCAACCACTGGGAAGACGTCGGCGGCACCGACCCCCGAGCCCTGGCGGCGTACATCAACCAGGCCCGCAACTACTACGGCATGGGGGCGTACCGGGCCGGTCTGGAGTGGATCCAGCAGTGGCGGGAGCCGCTGGCCGACGCCCTCGGCGCGGGCAGCAGCCAGGTCCTGCTGGCCGACCGGACCTACGCGATCCTGCTGCGCAAGCTCGGCTACCTCTTCGAGGCGCGGGCGGTCCTCCGCGAGCACCTCGAACGCAGCCTGAGCCGGTTCGGTGAGACCCACGAGTTCACCAACGCCGCCGCCGTCAGCTACGCGAACGTGCTGCGCCAGGTCGGCGAGCCCGACGAGGCGGCCCAGCTGCTCGAGGACGCGCTCGAACGCTACGACCTCTACTTCGGCGTCAAGCACCCGCTGACCCTGGCCGCCCGGGTCAACCAGGGCATCCTCATGCGGTCGATGGGCGACTACGACGACGCCCGCGTCCTCGGCGAGAGCTGCTACGCCGACTTCGCCGAGGTGCTGGGCGCCAGCCACCCGTACACCATCTGCGCCGGGGTCTCCCGGGCGACCGACCTGTCCATCGCCGGCGAGCACGAGGCCGCCGCCGCGCTGTCGGAGCAGATGTACCAGATCAGCCAGCAGCTGTCGGGTGGCGGCCACGAGGCCCGCAACGGCGCCGAGCACCCGTACCTGCTGATGCGCGGGATCAATTTGGCGCACGACCTGCGGGCGGTGGGCAAGACGGCCGAGGCGGACCGATACCGGCAGACGTCCTACCGCGCGCTGCGGGACTCGCTGGGGGCCAACCATCCCGAGGTGCAGGCCATCGAACGGGACGAACGGACCGAGGGCGACATCGAGCCGCCCCCGACCTGATCGGTCACCCGGCGGTGGCCGGGTTCCGCTCGCGCCACTGCCGCAAGGTGTCGCCCAAGGCCAGCTCGGCCGCCTGGACGACCTCGTCCGGCAGCGGCTCGGCGAGCAGTTCGTCGGTGCGCTCGCGCAGACCGCGCACCAGGCGTACGCCATCGGGCAGCAGCGAGCCGGACGCCTCGACCGAGCGCAGTCCTTCGGCGACGTTGATCCGGGCCTCGGCGAACTTGCGGGTGGCCTCCTCGGCGATCTCCGGTTCGAGACGCAGTCCACGCCAGCTGTCGGCCACCCCGACGAAGGCGTACACGCCTTGCAGGAGACCGGCCAGCGGGCGGGGGTCGGTCCGCCACGGGGCGAAGTGGCGGCTGGTGTCGTGCGGGTCGGTCATCGGCGTCAGGTCGAGGATCGCGCTGAGCTTCGAATGCTGGAATTCGTGCACCATCGTCACCGCGAACTCCGCCGCCGACGGCGGCAGGGTGAGGCCGAAGACGCCGAAGGCGTACTTGATCGTGGCGCTGCGGGCCGCCCGGGAGTCGGTCTGCAAAGGCACGAGCGTCCGCAGCCCGGCGGCGAGCTCCGCGGCGCGCTCGGGCAGCCGCCGGGTCAGCAGGCCCCACGCCTCGCCGAACAGCTTCTCCCACTGCTCGAAGTCGGCGTCGTCGAGCCGGTTCGCCGGGGGAGCGTGATGCCCGTGCCGGTACGGGTCGACGTCGTCGAGCGCGATCCGCACGCCGGGCGCGGTCAGGTCCCGCACCCGCTGCAACCCAGGCACGTCCCCATCCCCGGACAGCAGTACGCGGCGCCCGCCGACATCGGCCGTGAGCTGACCGCCGTCGGCGATCAGGCGCACCGGGGCGTCGCCGGTGGACAGCGCGCCCAGGCCCGGCACCGACGCGACACCGTTGCGGATCGGCACCACCAGGTCGGCCGGTACGCCACAAGCCGCGGCCGCGACCGCCGCGATGCCCGCGAGCTGCCCGAAGTCGGACGGGTCGGCGATGCCCTGGCCCAGGGCGCGGGTCGCGATGCCGGACCAGGAGCCGACCAGCGGAGCGCCGACGACCTCGGCGAACCGGTCCGGGTCGGCGTCGCGCGCCCGGTCGAGGACCGCGCCGATGGCGTCGCGTTCGGCCGGCGTCCCCGGCCATTCCCGCAGCAGATTTCCGATGAGGATCAAGTGGCGGCTCAACTGCGCCCGCTGCAACTCAGCGATGGCGGCCGGTCCGCCGTCGCCCACGGCGAGTGCGGTGAAGGTGTCGGTATCTAGTTCGTGGAACGTCGTCACTTCTCAGGTCTCTCCAGTGCGGCGGCGCGCCGCAGATCGGCTGCGACGCGCGCGGTGATGTGATCGATGAGGCGGCGCAGATCGGCGCAGTACGCCGACGGGTTGCGGAACCCGGCGCCCGGCCGGTATCGGTGGGCGTAGTGGCCGCCACCGCAGACCTCGCGGACGGGACACCCGAGGCAGATCTCCGACAGGGCCTGACGGCCGAGCTGACGGGCGACCACGCCCGGGTCGTCGAAGACGTCGTCGAGGTCGTGGTGGCGTACGTCGAGCCCGGTCGCCGCGGCGCCGGGGTAGGCGGACTTCAGCGCGTCGACCTGCTCGATCGCCCCGTCGGACTCGACGACCAGCATCCCGGCCGGGCTCAGCCCGACCTGTTCGGAGCCGCTCGCGCCGCCCAGCAGCAGCGCCAGGATGTCGTCGAACAGCCGGACGCGGATGGGATCCTGCCGGCCGTACCAGTGGTCGAAGACCGCGATCAGCCAGTCGGCGTACGGGGTCGCCCCGGGCCGCGCGTGCGGCGGCGGAGTGGCCCAATTCGCATGGGGGAGAAGGAAATCGATCGTCGGCGGGTCGAACGACGACAGCGTCTCGAAGGTCGCGATCGGATCCGACTCGGCCGACACGGTGGACAGGATGCCGGCGTACGCGGGCCGCAGATCCGGCTCCCGCAACAGTTCCAGCGCCTTGGCGGCACCGGCGAAGCTGCCCCGGCCGGACCGCGTACGCCGATGCAGGTCATGGTCGGCCTCCGTCCCGTCGACGCTGACGCCGACGGAGATCTGCAAACCGACCAGCCGTTCCAGCGTGCGCCGGGTCAGCAGGACGCCGTTGGTCTGCATCCCGACCTCGGCCCGGGTGCTCAACGGCAGCTTGGCGTGCAAGTACGCCACGAGTCGCTCGATGCGGTCGAGGCGGAACAGCAGCGGTTCCCCGCCGTGCAGGATCACCCGCACCCGGCGTACGCGATGACGGGCGGTGTAGCGCGCGAGGTTGTCGACGGCGGCCTGCCACACCTCGGTGGACATCACCGCCGGGCGGTCCCGCCAGCTCTGGTCGGCCGACTCGTAGACGTAGCAGTAGTCGCAGGCCAGATTGCACCGCTGGTGGACCTTGAGGATCAGGTCGCGAACCGGAGTGGGTCGCCAGCCGGCGGCGCGCAACCGCCCCGGGTCCAGCTCGGCGTACGGCCATGGTGCGGCCGCCCGCTGCGCGTCCCGGAGCAGGCTCACCCCGCCGACCGGCGCCGTCGTCATCCTGCAGTGATTCAGGACGAGGTGAACGACTGGAAAGCCGAGATGATCCCGTCCGGGTCGTCCAGCGCCCGGATCACCCGGCGGGCCGCCCTGGCCAGGGCGTCGTCACCGCCTTGGATCACGTCGAGCATCCGACGGTCGGAAAGGTCCACAAGCGGCGACCATTCGCCGGAAACGGTCTCCGGCATAGTTGCTGCGTTCACCATATGCTCCCCATAGGGTGCGGGTTTCTCTCATCTCCAGGCAGGCTTGCCCGGCGATTCACCATAGGATGCGCGGAGATCATTCCCCAGCGGAAACCCTCGAACTTGGCAAAACTTGACGCCACCCGGGTGACCCCGTCAGTGCCCGGCTGACCTGCGAATCCATCCGGCTGTCACGGTCACATCGGCCAGGGGTCCAGGTCGCACTCCACCCGGTTCCCCCGGGCGAACCGGGCGACCAGTTCATGCTCCCCGAACAGCTTCGTCCACCCCGCGAGCATGCTCTCGCGCAACGGCTCGTCGGCGCTTCCGACGGCCACCAGGTCGAGGGCCAGATTCGTGCCCGCCGCGAGGGTGTCGGGGTGTTCCGGCCCCAGGACCCGGTCCGCGACCGCGTACGCCGATCGCGAGGCCGCCACCGCGCCCGCCCGGTCGCCGGTCAACGCCAGATCCGTCGCGTGGTTGACCGCGGCGACGATCGCGTACGGGTGGTCGGCGCCGAGCGTACGCCGGAGCTGCTCAGCGGCCCGCTGGCCGAGCTGCCGGGCGATGGGCCACTGGCCCTGGGCGCGATGGACGGCGGCGAGGTTGACCCGGGCCACCACCGCCAGCGGGTGCCGGTCGGACAGCCGCCGCTCGTACGCCGAGATCGCGTCGATGATCAGCTGCTCGGCGCGGCTGGTCCGCCCGGCCTCCCGCAGCGCGTTGGCGTAACTCAGCGTCACCGCCAGCATCTGCGGCGCGGCCTGATCGAGCAGGTCCCCGCAGCGCAGGTGCAACGCCGCCAGCTCGTCGAGCGCACCCGGCCGGCCGAGGCGTCGGCGCACCATCGCCGCCGTACGCACCGCAGCCAGCACCCCCGGATCGTGGTCGCCGATGAGCCGCGTGCCCTTGGCGGTGTACTGGTCGAGCAGGTCCAGCGCCGGCTCGAACCGGCCTAGCCCAGTCAGGTCGTCGGCGAGCGCGAACGCGACCCGGACGGCGTCGATGGCGTCGTCCGAGGCGGCCAGCCGGTCGAAATCGTGCTGGTCGAGATCGGCCGCCTGGGCGTACTGCCCGGCGTGGCGCAGGCTCGCGGCCAGGTTGCGGCGGCAGTCCACCGTCCGGGGATGGGCCGAGCCCAACGCCGCCACCGACCGCTCGTACGCCTGCTGCTGCGCGTCGACCGCCCGGGTGTACCGGCCCATCATGAGCAGGTCCAGCGCCGCCCCCACCTCGGCGGCCAGGGTCAGCTCGTGATCCGCACCGTACGCCGCGCTCGTCTGCAACTGCCGCACCGCGGCCGAGGCCAGCGACCGCGCCTCGGCGTACGCCCCCAGGCCGCGCAGCGCGGCGGCCAGCTCGACGCGGGCGCGCAGCACGAGTTCGTGGTCCGGGCCGAGCGAGCCGGGCCGCTGCCATTGCTCGACCGCCGACCGGGCCAGGTCGGCCGCGCCGGCCAGGTCGCCGTCCAGCGCCCGGAACCTGATCTGGTCGATGATCAGGTGCTGGGCGTTCGGGTTGTCGGACTCGACCAGCCGGGCCGGTTGCAGGTGGGCGTCGATGTCGCGGTAGCCCTGGGCGAGCGCCGAGCCGGGCGGCCCCAGCCGCGTACGCGCGAGGATCTCGTGCACGTGGTGCCAAGCGACCTCGGCGTCCCCGGCCGGGATGATCTCGACGAGCGCCTGCCGGGCCGGTGAAGTCATCTCCACCTGGTGCGCGCCCAGCCGGACCAGGCCGTAGTTGGCAAGTTCACGAAGCGCGATACGCAGCTCGATCGGGTTGGCCAGGATCTCGCCGACCCGGCCTTTGACCGTCCCGTCGCGTTGCAGCAACGCCATCGGCACCGGGGCCGCGCCGAACCAGCCGAACAGGTCCAGGATGCGGCGATGATCGGGGCTGAGGATCTCGCGGACCGCGCGCACCGTGCCGACCAGCGGGCCGGACGGGGCGTGCGAGTCGCGCAGGGTCTCCAGGTCGATGCGGGCCGCGATGTCCAGCGCCAGCGGCAGCCGCCCGGCCAGCTCGATGATCTCGGTGCGCTCGGAGTCCGTGCTCTCCGGCAGCCGGCGTTCGAGGAACTCGGCCGCCTCGTCAGGGCCGAAGTCGAGCACCTCGACCTCGATCATCGAGGTGTCGTAGGCCAGTTCGCGGTCGGTCGTGGTGACCAGGACGTGCCCGCCGCCGTTGGGGATCAGGCCGCGGACCTGGCGATCCTCCACGCCGTCGAAGATCAGCAGGTAGGGCAGGTTCGGCGAGCTGAGGTACGCCTTCAACGCGCCCAGCGACCGGTCGCCGTCGGCGAGGCCGAGCTCGGTGGCCAGGTCGGTCAGGTCGGCGCGGGCCTGATCGGCGCTGGCGCAGCGGATCCACCAGGTCACCGGATAGTCGTCGGGATACCGGTACGCGTACTCCGCCGCGAGCTGGGTCTTGCCGGTGCCGTTGACCCCGTGCAGCACGACCGTCGCCGTCGGATGCTGATCGAACGCGTTGCGCAGCCGGATCAGGGCCGCCCGGCGGCCGGTGAACCAGGTGTTGCGGTCGGGCAGCTGACGCACCGGCCGGGAGCCGTTCTCGGCCCGGGGCGGCGACGGCAGCCCACGCCCGGAACGCAGGGTTCGGTAGTCCTGCTGGGCGAGCGTCCACAGTGTCTGAAACTCGGTCAGGATCTCCGGCTCGGCCCGCGGCCGGGGCGTACGCCGGTTCAGCTCGGCGACGATCGACAGGTATTTCGGCCAGGACAGCAGGTAAGTGCCCTTGAGCGCGGCCCGGTAGGTCTCGTGGGAGACCGCCTCCAGCAGCCGGTTCTTGAAGATGGCCGAGCTGATGGTCCGGGCCGACGGGCCGCCGGCGAGCAGGTAGAGGTCGTGCAACCTGTCAACCAGGTCGCGAAACGGTCCCGGCGGAACCGCGTCGTCACCGGGTCTGCTTATCTGCACGGCGTGGCTCGCTTCTGGAGAACCGCGTACGGCGGGCGGGGTGGACCCGACGCGAGCATATCGACGCCGCGCACTCCCGCGCCATCGACACGCGTTATCGGACGCGGCCCTCGCGGGCTCGGCATCAGTTGTCCGCAGCGGATAGATTTGCCGCTATGGCGCGCGTCGTAGTGGTGCACGGGATCAACAACACGTACGCGAGCCGTCCCCAGATGGCCGATCGGTGGATCCCCGCGTTGCGTGGGGGCCTGGACAACGCCGTCCTCGAAGGACTGATCGCGCCGGTCGAGGTCGCCGCCTCCGACGTCGAATGCGTCTTCTACGGCGATCTGTTCCGGCCGGCCGGACGACGGCTCAGCGGTGACGTGCCGCCGTTGACGGCCGACGACGTCGAGGACGGCCCGGAACTGGACCTGCTGCTGGCCTGGTGGGCGGCGGCCGCCGAAGCCGATCCCGCGGTGCCGTCACCCGGAGGCCGTACGCTCGGCCCCAAGGCGAGCGCGCGGGCGGCGGTGCTGGCGCTGGCCGGGTCGCGGTTCCTGGCCCGGATCTCCGAGCGGCTGCTGATCTTCTGGCTCAAGCAGGTCACGGCGTACTTCACCGACCCGGCGATCCGGGCGGGCGTGCAGGACCGGTTCGCCGCCGCGATCTCCGCCGACACCCGGGTCGTCGTGGCGCACTCGCTCGGCTCGGTGGTCGCGTACGAGGCGCTGTGCGCGCATCCTCAGTGGCCGGTCACCGATCTGGTCACGCTGGGCTCGCCGCTGGGCGTACCGCACATCGTGCTGCATCGGCTCGTGCCGCCGGTCGGGACCTGGCCGGGCGTCGCCCGCTGGGTCAACGTCACCGATTCGGGGGACTTCGTGGCGCTGCGGCCCACCCTGCGCGACGTCTACGGCGAGCGCGTGGTGGACGTGGCGATCTCCAACGGGATGAGCGCCCACGAGGTGGAGCGGTACCTGTCGGCCGCGCCGACCGGAGCGGCCGTCGCCGCCGGCCTCCTGAATGGACAGCGTTAGCCGTGGCGGGACGGTTCTTCGTCGGCGCGGCGACCACCGAGTACGCCACGTCGACGGGGCTGACGTCGCTGCCCGAACTGGCGGCCGAACTGGACCGCGCCACGCAACTGTTCACCGACCTGGGCTATGAGACGGTGCCGGGCTTCGGGCTGAACCTGACCTCGGTCGAGTTCACCAACCGGTTGCGCGAGTTCCTGCTGAACGCCGCCCGGCTGCCCGAGGACGTGATCGTCGTCTACTACACCGGGCACGGGGAGGTCGCCGGTTCCGCGCGCGACGTGCTGCTGCTGCCGATGGCCGACGCCACCCACGACCGGTCGTTCACCTTCCTGCGGGCCGGCGACCTGACCGAGCGGCTGCTCGACAGCGACGAGCCCGGCCAGATGGTCGGCCAGCAACTGCTGTTCATCCTCGACACCTGCTACGCCGGGGCCGGCGGCAGCTCGCTGGCGGCCGGCGCGGTCGGGTTCGTCAACCGCTTGCGGCGTACCGCGAGCGGGCCCGCGGTCGCGGTGATCGTCGGCGCCCGTGACTACCAGCAGGCCGGGGTCGGCACGTTCACCCAGGCGCTGACCCGCTCGGTGCGGCAGCGGGCGCTGGCCGGCCACGAGGTCCGCCACATCCCGCTCGATCCGCTGGTCACCCAGATCAACGCGGAGATGGCCGCGAGTGGCGGCGCGGTCGCCGACCAGGCCGCCCGGCTGCTGTTCGTCGGCGAACGGGCCGCCGAGTTCTTCCCCAACCGCCGCTACGACGAGTGGTACTCCAACGTCGACGTCCGCACCCGGGAACTGCGGTTGCAGCGCGACGCGCGGGTGCGCGACCGCGAGGCCGCCGGCCTGTCCGCGCAGGGGCTGTCCGACTTCGTCGAGCGTGACGATCTGTGGCTGTTCACCGGCCGGCACGCGGCGTTGCGGCAGGCCACCGCTTGGCTGGCCGGCGCGGGACCGCCCACGATGGTGATCACCGGCGATCCCGGTTCGGGCAAGTCCGCGCTGCTCGCCCGCCTGGACATGCTCGCCGATCCCGGCCGCAGCGCCCGGATTCCCAACATCCACTCGCTGCCGCCGGACACGGTTCCGCCGCCCGGATCGATCACCAGATTCGTCCACGCGCGCGGGCTGACCCCGCTGGGGCTGCTCGCGGCCCTGGCCGAGGCGTGCGGCGTGGAAGACGTGGCCGCCGTCGACACCCCCGGCGGACTGGTCACGCACCTGCGGGACCGGGCCGATCCGGTCACCGTCGTGATCGACGGGCTCGACGAGGCGGCCGGCGAGCCCGGCGACCCGCACACCGCCGGGCTCGCGCTGGTCGACACGGTGCTGGCCCCGCTGGTCAAGGCCGCGACGCGAGTCCCGCTTCGGTTGCTCATCGGCACGCGCAGCCATCTCATCGGCGCGCTCGGGGCGCCCCTCGACGTGGTCCATCTCGACCGGCGGTACGCCGACCGCCCGAGCCTGCGCCGGTATGTCCGGTCGTGCCTGACGGAGCTGGTCGAGTCCTCGCCGTACCGGGGTCTTCGCCCGGCGTACCTCGACGCCGTGGTGGACGCGATCGCCGAGGCCGCCGGCGACTCGTTCCTGGTCGCGTTGATCACCGCACGCAGCCTGGCGTTGCGGGCCGATCCGGTCGCCGACCCGTACGACGCGGGCTGGCGTACGTCGCTGCCCCGGGAGGCGGCCGAGGCGATGCGCCAGGACCTCGACGGACGCCTCGGTCCCGCCGCCGACCGCGCGCGGGACCTGCTGCTGCCGCTCGCGTACGCCCAAGGCACCGGGCTGCCCTGGGAGGACGTCTGGCCGGCGCTGGCGACGCGGCTGACCGGACGCCGCTGCGGCAACCGGGACCTGGACTGGCTGATCGAGCACGCCGGCTACTACGTCATCGAGACGCGGCTCAACCGGGGATCGGCCTACCGGCTCTATCACGCGGCACTGGGCGCGCATCTGCGTACCGGCCGCGACGCCGGGCCCGATCACGGGGTGATCGTCGACGTGCTGCTGGACCGGGTGCCCCGGCTGCCGGACGGCACGCGCGACTGGGCCCGCGCCCATCCCTACACCGCCGCGGCCGTCGCCGGGCACGCCGCCCCGGCCGGGCGCCTGGACGAACTGCTGGCCGAGCCGCGGCTGCTCACCGAGACCCCGGCCGGTCCGCTGCTGGCGGTGCTGGACCACGTACGCACGCCGCGCGCACGGGCCACGGCGGACGCGTACCGGCGAGCGGCCGGGCGGATGCAGGCCTATCCGGGCGAGAAGGCGGCGTACCTGCAACTGGCGGCGCGCAGCGCCCGGGCGCCGCACCTGGCCGACGAGATCTCCGCGAGCGGCCTGCCGCTGCCGTGGGCGACCCACTGGGCCTCCCTGCGCCAGCACCCTCCACACCAGACACTGACCTGGCATCGCGACTGGGTGACGGCGGTGGCGATCGGCGAGGTCACCGGCCGGTCCGTGGTCGCCTCGGCGAGCGCCGACCGCACCGTACGCCTCTGGGACGTCACCACGGGGCGACCCTTCGGCGCGCCGCTGGCCGAGCACACCGACTGGGTGACGACGGTGGCCTTCGGCCAGGTCGACGACCGGGCGATCGTGATCTCGGGCGGCAACGACGGCACCGTACGCCGCTGGGACGCCGTCACCGGCCGCCCGCTGCCGGGGCCGGGCGGCCGCAGCCATCCCGGCGAGGTGCGCTCGGTGGCGTTCGGCCGCCTCGACGGCCGGCCGATCGTGGTGTCCGGCGGTGAGGACGAGGCGGTCCGCGTCTGGGACGCGGCCACCGGCCGGCCGGTGGGACGGCCGCTGACCGGCCTGGCCGCCGGGGCGTACTGCGTCGCGGTCGGCCGGGTGCGGGACGGGATCGCGGTGGCCGCCGGGGGAGCCGACGGCACCGTCCTGATCTGGGACGCGGCGACCGGCCAACCCATCGGGGAGCCGCTGGAGCACGACGGCAAGATCCGGTCCATCGCGTTCGGACGAATCGGCGAGGACATGGCGGTGATCTGCGGGGCCGACGACCATCGCGTCCACGTGCGCTGCGCCGTGACCGGCGAACTGCTCACCGCGCCCTACGCCGGCCACGCCGCCGCCGTCACCTCCGTCGCCTACGGCCGCCGGGGGACGCAGCCTGTGATCGTCTCCGGCAGCAACGACCAGACGGTCCAGATGTGGGACGCCGAGACAGGCGCCCTGATCGGCGCGCCGTTCACCGGGCACACCGGATGGGTGCTGTCGGTCGCCTGCCGCACCCGCGAGGGCCGCCTGCTGATCGCCTCCGGCGGCGCCGACGAGACCGTCCGGCTGTGGGACTCCGCGTCGGGCGAACCGATCGGGGAACCGTTCACCGGGCACACGGACATGGTGACCGCCGTGGCCGCCGGAACGGCCGACGGCGAGACCATCGTGATCTCCGGTTCGGCCGACCATTCCGTACGCCGCTGGGACGCCGTGTCCGGCCAGCCGCTCGGCCCGGCCTCGATCGGGCACACCGCCACCGTGACGGCCGTCGGGTTCGGCGAGGTCGACGGGCAGCCCGTCGTCGCGTCCGCCGCGGCCGACCACTCGGTACGCCTCTGGGACCCGGCCTCCGGCGAGCCGATCGGGCAACACCTCGACGCCGGTACGCCGCTGCGCACCGTCGCGATCGGACCGGCCGGCGAGCGTACGGTGATCGTGGCCGGGGGTGACGACGGTGCGCTGCGGGTCTGGGACGCCGCCGGCCGCCGGGCGGTGCACACCCCGCTGACCGGCCACGACGCGCCCGTCACCGCGGTTGCGATCGGCGACGCCGAAGGCCGCCCGGTGATCGTCTCCGGCGGCGCGGACCACACCGTACGCCTCTGGAACGCCGCGACCGGCGAGCCGATCACCGAGCCGCTGACCGGGCACACCGACGTCGTGACGAGCGTGGCCATCGCGACCGTGGACGGCCAGCCCGTCGTCGCCTCAGGCGCGCTCGACCGCACGGTACGCCTCTGGGACGCCGAGACCGGCGAAGCACTCGACGACCCGGCGGTGGAACCGGCGGCCGTGCACTCCGTCGCGTTCGGCAACCTCGGCCAGGAGCCGGTGATCGTCAGCGGAGGCGCCGACGCCTACGTGCGCATCGTCGACGCGGGCAACGGCGAGCGGGTCGCCGACCTGTACGCCGGCCCGGCCGGGGTCCGGGCGGTCGCGGTCGCCGGAAGCCAGCCCCTGTTGGTCGCCGGGGGCGCGGATCACGTGCTGCGGGCCTGGGACGCCGCGACCCGTCAGGTCGTCGCAGCGCCCTTCGACGGGCACCGCGGACCGGTGACGGCGGTCGCGCTGGGCCGGCTCGCCGGTTCGCTCGTCGTCGTCTCCGGCAGCACCGACCACACCGTACGCCGCTGGGACGCCGGAACCGGTCGCCCGCTGGGGCCGCCCCTGACCGGCCACGCCGACGGCGTCCGATCAGTCGCGTATGGACAGTGGGGTGGCCGGGCGCTGATCGCCTCGGCCGGCGACGACCGCACGGTACGCCTCTGGGACGCCGCGACCGGCGTACCGGTGGGGGAGCCGTTCACCGGTCATCGCGGCATGGTCAACGCGGTGGTCTTCGGCGAGGTCGCCGGGCGGCCGGTGGTGATCTCCGGCGGCAACGACCACACCGTGCGCGTCTGGGATCTGTCCGAGCACGAACTGCTGTACCCGCCGATCACGGCGCACGAGGGCTACGTCAGCGCGGTCGCGGTCGCCCGGCTGGCTGGACGTCCCATCGTGGTGACCGGCGGGCATGATCAGGTCTTGCGAATCTGGGACGCCGCGACCGGCGAGCCGGTCGGCGATCCCCTGGCCGGTCACACCGACGACGTCAACGCCGTCTCGTGCGAGGAGCTCAGCGACCGCCTCGTCATCGCGTCGGCGAGCAACGACGGCACCGTACGTGCCTGGGACGCCGCCGCCGGCGAACCGATCGGTTCACCCTCGACGCCGCACGAGGGGTGGGTGCACACCGTGGCGCTCGGCCGGCTCGGCGACCGGCCGATCCTGGTCAGCGGCGGCACCGACCAGACGTTGTGCGTACGCTCGCTCGCCGGTGTCGAGATGGCCCGGGTGCGGCTGTCGGCCACGGTCAACGCGGTCGCCGTACGCGACGCGGCGCATCTGGTCGTGGCCACCGATCTCGGCCTGGTGAGCCTGCGGCTACCGGGCTGACCGACCGCATTGCCAGATCGGCTGAAATCCGCTACTGTCGATGTTTCCGGGTACTCCTACACGCTTTCTCCCTGTGTGAGGTGTTCCCGTGAGCGCATTCCGCGCGTCCTTCCGGCGGTCCACCCTGATCCTCGTCGCCGCCGTCCTCGCCACCGGTCTCGTGGCACCACCGGTGGGCTCGTCGGCCCAGTCCCTCGCGTCGATCGACGACCCGATCGACCCGCAGCGCTGGCAGGACCAGCAGGACATGACCTGGGCCGACTATCACGCCGTGCCCGGCGCGAACTGGGCCGATCCCGCCAAGACGCCCAGCCGGCGGCGGCTGCGCATCGCCCTCGTCGCCGTCGACTTCGCCGACCAGCCGTTCGTCATCACCCAGCCGTTGCACGGCGACCCGTTCGGCAATCCACAGATCAGCCCGGTCGCCCGACCGGACGTCGCCCGCTTCTACGCCGACTTCTGGGGCAAGCCCAGCACGCTCAATCACGGGCACACCGTCAACGAGTACTGGATGGAGCAGACCAACGGCCGCATCGGCGTGACCTTCACGCCGTTCGGGCCCTACCGGATGCCACGCAAACTGTTCGAGTACGGGCTGAACGACATCGGCGGCCAGCAGGCCAACTGCCCGGCCGGATACACCTGCGACGGCTCGCTCGAACCCGACGCCGACGCGCTCTGGCGGGCCGCGGCCGGCAGCACCATCGCCTCGCAGTTCGACCTGGTGCTGCGTGTGTACGCCGGATACGACGAGACCTCGGTGTGGCAGGATTTCGGCGAGATGATGTTCCAGACCCGAGACGACGTGCCCGACTCGTGGGGCCCGCCCGACCCGACTCTGCCCAACTGGGCCCCGACCCGCTACGTGCCGTGGACGTCGTGGAAGGCCGGGGCGATGCTCTGGGGCAGCTCCAGCATGCGCCAAGGCGAGAGCTCGGGGACGATCACGCACGAGATCGCGCACACCTTCGGGATCGCCGACAACAACAACAATCCCTACGTCACGCCGTACCACCGGGTGGGTTCCGGTCCGTGGGACGTGATGGATCGCGGTTCGTTCAACGGGCCGGGCGGTCCGCACATGCGCTGGGTCGTCCCAGCGACCATGGGCGCGGCGATGCCCGCCGGGCAGACGCTGCGGAGCAGGATGAAGCTGGGCTTCATCTCCGACGCCCAAGTCCTGCGCCTGTCCGCGAACGCGCTCGCCTCCACCGGAATGGTCGTGGCGACGATCAAGGCCCGCTCGGCGATCCCCGGCGCGAGCGACCTGCAGGGCTTGCGAGTCGAACTCAGCTCGGACCGTACGCCCGCGTGCAGCACCACCACCGATCCGCTCTGCGCGGGCACACCGGTCTACAACTTCTACTCGCTGGAGACCGTGCAGCGCATCGGAGCCGACTCCTTCACCCCCGACAACGGCGTACTGCTGGCCAAGAACAAGAACGCCGAGACGAGCACCTGCGGCTACCTCTGCTTCACCTGGGTGGTCGACGCCAACCCGCAGGACATCGCGAAGGTGGACTTCAACCGCCCGGACGGGACGCCGGTCATGCGGACCGTCGCCGACTATCGCCAGCTCAACGACGCGTTGTTCCACGCCGGTACGCGATCCGGCAGCCAGTACGAGTTCGTCGACACCGCCAACCGGCTGCACTTCTACATCATCGGCCGCACCGTCGACGCCACCGGCGTCCTCGCGTACCACGTGGCCGTGAAGTCCCTCGACGGCAGCGGCCCGCAGCCGCGCGGGGTCACGTTGGGCGCCGGGCAGGCGAACGGCCCCGCGACAGCCGGCGCGACCTGCACCTTCTCCCTGGCCAACACCGGAAGTCCGGCCGGCACCGGCGCCGGTCATCCCGAAGACGTCCGCGCCTGGCTCACCGCCGACGTCTTCCGGCTGTCGGCAACCGTCACCGGAGCCGGCTATCGGGTCGTCCTTCCCACCGCGCTGGCCAGCACCGGGTTCGGCACCTCGACGAGTGTGACCGTCAACGTCGGGGCGACCGCGGGCGCAGCCGCCACCGGCACGGTGACGCTGCGGGCCAGCTCCGAGAGCGATCCGTCCAAGGTGGCCACCGCGACCTGCGCAGTGACGCGCTAACCCCGGCTATCCCTCACCCGAAAGGTTCACCATGCCTGCACCCCTGCCCGGACGCGCCCTGACGCGGTCCACTGTCCTGCTGACGATGGTCGCCGCCCTGGCGATCCCGGCCCAGAACGCCACCGCCGCCCGTGTCGTCACCAGCGGAACCGTGCCGGGACTCACCGGAGCCGCCGCCGTCGCGGCCGCCGGTCCCGCCGCCGACCGCTTCCGTGAGATGCGCCTCTCCGGTACGCGACAAGCCGCCGCCCTCGCCCAGCTACACACCTCGTGGGGCGTCAACTTCCCCAATGGACAAAGCGCCGGGCTGCGCGCGACGCAGAGCGTGGTGACCGGCAGCGGCACCACCACCAGTGGCGGCGACTACGTCTACGCGCCTACCGCCATCCCGGCCGGTGGCGCCTGCATCGAGATGACCACGGCGTACACCCCGTCCGGGCCGAAGTTGTGGGCCTGGGACTGGTGCGGCGGCCGGGACACGGTCGGCAAACTCACCGCGATGGACAGCGCGTTCCTGGCGACCTACACCACCACGGTCAACGGGCGTCCGGCGTACCGGACGGACATCCACCAGACCTCCACGACCGCGAACACCTGGACGGCATACCTCTACAACTATCAGACCAACGTCTGGGACTCGTACTACACCAGCTCCGGCACCTACGACCTGCCCCAGTTCCCGTTCGGCTGGGACATGTTCGAGGTCTACACGTCGATCAACCCGGCGACCGGCGTCGGCTACTACTGCACCGGTCTGGCCGGCCGGGCCTTCGAGAGCAGCTCCATCCAGGTCCTCGTGAACGGCGTCTGGACCGCAGCCAACACCACCAACGCCCCGACCGACGGAGCGGTGCCGTCCGGCAGCGCCTTCGACTGCCCGGCGCTCACCTTCTCGGTCGTGCACGCCAACGACAACTGGCTGGACCAGATCGGCGCGCCGCCGTCGGGCAGCTCCGTCGAGGCCGAGGCGACCACCAACACATTCGGCGGGCAGGCCGCGACCCGCAGCTCCTCGGGCGCGTCCGGTGGGGCACTGGTCGGCTACGTAGGCAACGGCACCGCCAACTACCTCCAGTTCAACGGCATCACCGGCGGCACCGCAGGAGCGCACGCCGTACGCGTCTACTACGCCTCCGGCGCCAACCGGTCGATGACCGTCAGTGTCAACGGCGGTACGGCGGTCTCGGTCAGCACGCCCAGCACCGGCGGCTGGGACACGGTCGGCTCGGTCGTCGTGACACTGAACCTGGTCGCCGGGGCGAACACCATCCGTTTCGGCAACCCGTCGGGTTGGGCGCCTGACTTCGACCGGATCGTGATGAGCTGATTCGGCCGGAACTGCCCGGGTGGTGTCCGCGCGACGCCACCCGGGCAGTCAGTCGGCGGCCTTGCGGCGACGCCGGACCGGCAGGTGGTCGGCGAGCCGCTCGACTCCGGCGTACTCGCTGACGTCGACGACGCAGCCGTGCCGGGTGTTGCCCAGCAACAATTCGTCGCCTCGTTCGATGAGCATCGCGTCCGTCTGCGGGAACGAGTGCACCCGGCCGTCGGCCGCCACGTGGTGAAAGCCGTCGGGCGCGACGACGAGCCGGTCGTCGGCACCGCGCCAGCGCCGCCAGCGTGACGGCCGCAGCACGTCGCCGGACGGAACGACTTCGGACGTGGGGCAGCGCTGCTCGGTCAGGCCGTCGAGGTCGGCGGTCACCCCGGCGGGCACGACAACCGTCGTCGACCGCAGCCACGCCACGGCCGCCGTGGCCACCGCCGCCGGGGACAGCGAGGCGACCGCCCGGAGCTGATCGCTGGTCGGCTCGTCGGTGACGTCGAACAGGGTCGCCTTGGCCGCGCGCTCCAGATCGTCGTACCGCGCGCGGCCGTCCGCGATCGAGCGCAGATCGTCGGCGGTGAGATCGCCACGGGCCAACCGGCGCAGCTCCCGCCACAGCGTCGCGGCGGCGTACGCCGGATCGGCTTTGCGCCGCCCCTTGACCGCGTGCAGGCTCAGCCCGATCTCCACCCGGGACGCGTCCACGGGGGAGTACCAGCATGTCTGCCAGTAGTCCAAACCATGCGCCTGCAAGGCGGACGACACCCGGGCATCCAGAAGTGACACGACCGCCAGCGCTTCGGGACCCGGGGTCGCCGTCAGCGCCATGCCGGGCGCGACCGCCTGATCGGCGTACCAGCTGGGCGTGGTGACGACCGGGTGGACCGATGGCGCGGGCGAGGTCCGCGGGCCTCGGGGCAGGGGCAGCCGCAAGCCGTCCGGCGGCGGCCCGCTGAGCGCCAGGACCGCGTTGCCCGTGGTGAAGCCGCGCGCGGCATGCGCGCGGACCTCGCTCTCCGTGAATTGCTCGTACGCCACGGGCGCCCACCGGGCCAGGCCGAGTCCGGCCGGGCCGAGCCGATGCGCGAGCAGCGACCCCCACGGGTCGCGGGTGGCGTCGTCGATGTCGAGGTCGAGGAACCGGTCGCCGGGGTCGGCCGAGGCCGCGACGTCGTCGAGCGCGTCGAGCGGCAGATCGGCCAGCGTCTCGCAGACGGCCGTCAGCCGTTGCGCGACCGACTCGGGCGGCCCGGCGACCGCGAAATTACTGTCTATCGTGGACGCCATCGTGTCCATCGACACGCCGATCACGTCCGCGACGAGCAGCTGGACCAGGTGCGTCAGACCGATCCGGTCGACGTCCTCGTCCCGCAGCCCGCACCCGAAGGTCAAGGTCGCCGACAGCTGGCCGGGGGCCGGGTGCCAGACGACGGTGACCCCGTCTATCTCGTCCCGCTGCATGCGCAGAGAGTAGGCCGCCCGGTCAACTTCCGGGGACCCTCATCGAGAGTGGGACACCCACCGAGCCGGCGCGGTGACCGCGGTGACCATCGCGCGGAGCAGGAAGTCGATCCAGTCGAGGGTCGGCATGCTGAGCTGTTCGCCGTTGACGTGTCGCGCCGCTCGTGCCTGGCGATCGGCCCGGATGAACTCCGCGTAACTCGGTGTGCTCGCCATAGCGGCACCCCCTTATCCGGACGTAAACTCCGATATCGCAAGTATTACCCCGTGGGCGAGTTGTATGCGATGAACTTGCCGAAGACTTCTCAGTCTGTGCAGAGGACGTCGATCCGCTGGGCGGCGTTGTTGGCGAAGCCGCCCCGGCTCCAGACCTGATCGGCGGGCTGGGCCTCGCCGTCGGCCGTCACCGCGCGGGCGGTGAGCACGTGCGAGCCCGGTTCGGCCCGCCACTGCGCGGTGAACCGTCGCCAAGCCCACGGATGCTCGCCGGTCGGCTCGAGGTCGGCCTCGATCCAGCTGCCGCCGCCGTCGGCGGAGACCTCGACCCGGTCCACCGGAGCCCGGCCGGACCAGGCCCGCCCCTCCAGCGTCACCTGGCCCGGGCGGACGATCCGCGTACGCGTCATGAAGTCGGGGTGGCCGGGCGGGACGAGCAGCGCCCGCGGCGCGATCCGGGTCACCGGCTCGCCCGGATCGTCCGGCGACTGCCGCATCCGGTACGCCACGGTGTGCTGGAACCCGTCGAACTCCCGGTCGATCGCCTCGATCCCGACCAGCCACTTGACGTGCGCCATCCCGTACCAGCCCGGCACCACCAGCCGCAGCGGGAAGCCGTGCTGCGGCAGCAACGGCGCGCCGTTCATGGCGTACGCCAGCAGGACGTCGTCCCGGCGAGCCTCGGACAGCGGAAGCGCCCGCTGATAGTCCTGCTCGACACCGCGTTCGACGCCGTGATCGGCCCCGGTGAACACGACATCGACGGTCTCCGGGCGTACGCCCGCCGCGTCGAGCACGTCGCGCAGCCGGACCCCGGTCCATTCCGCGGTGCCGACCGCCTCGACCAGCCACGGCTGGCTGACCGGACGCGGCTCCAGCCGGGCGCGGCCGTTGCCGGCGCATTCCATGGTCACCCGCACGGTCCGGGCGGGCAGCGCCCGCAGGCCCGCGAGATCGAGATCGAGCGGAGCGTCCACGAGGCCGCCGACCCGCAGTCGCCAGGCGTCCGCGTCCATCATCGGAATGTCGTAGTGGACGAGCAGGTAATGCAGGCCCGGCGGGGTGATCTCCAAGCGCAGCGCCTCCAGCGGCAGGCCGTGGTTGCGGGCCGCCAGCGCGAGTTCCTCGGCGCTGATCGCCTCGCCGGGAGCGGCCACGCGGCCGGGCCGGCTGACCTCGTCGATCGTCATGTCGTCAGTGTCGTCCCCCGCGCACGTGCGGGGAAGCCGATCACCAGCCGATCACTGCCGGATCACCGGCCGCTCCGGGTCTCATCGGCCGAGCAGTACGCCGATCGCGCGATGATCGTGGTAGTCGTGGGTCTCGACGAGCTTGCCGTCGCGGCTGCGGAACAACTGGATGTTGTTGATCTCGTTGGTCTCGCCGGTCGCAGTGTTCGTCCCGTGATACCGGTACTCGACGATGATCGTCTCGGGGTCGGCCGTCTCGTGGATGACGGCGTCGCGTACCTCGAAGCGCAGCGGCGCCTTAGTCATCGAGGTCAGATGCTCGGCCAGGGCCGCCCGGCCGGTGATCCGGAACGGCGTCGGCGGGGCGAACTTCATCTCGATCACGCAGTCTTCGGCGTACAGGTCGGCCAGGTCGGCCCAGCGGTGCTCGTTGATGATCCGGACACGCTCGTCCCACAGGTCCTGGGGTGTCATCACGGTTTCCCTCCGTCGTACACTTTCGGAGTGATCACTCCGGTTAACCACTATACGGAGTCGCGACTCCGGTTGTCGAGGAGGTGGCCGTGACCGCAGGCACGACCCCGGGTACGCCGTTGCGTGCCGACGCGCGCCGCAATCGCGAACGGCTGCTCGTCGCGGCCGAGCAGGTCTTCGCCGAGCAGGGCGTGACCGCCTCGACCGAGGACGTCGCCCGCATGGCCGGAGTCGGCGTCGGCACCGTGTTCCGGCATTTCCCCACCAAGGAACAGCTGATCGAGGCGGTCTACCACGCTCGGCTCGCTCGGCTGGCCGAACTGGCTGATCGGCTCGCTGACAGCGCCGATCCGGGCGCCGCGTTCGCCGAGTTCTTCACGACCACTGTGGAGGGTGCGGCGACGAAGAACGCCTTGGTGGAGGCTCTTTCCCGGGCCGGCGTCGACACCGCGGCCCCGGAGGTCGGCGGCTGGGTCCGGCGGGCGCTGGGCGTACTGCTGGCGCGGGCGCAGCAGGCAGGCGCCATCCGGCCCGACGTCACCGTGCCCGACCTGCTCGGACTCCTCGTCGGGACGTCCCGTGCGGTCGAGCACCTCAGCGGCGACCCCGAGGCGCGCGTACGCGTCGTCGAAGTCGTGCTGGACGGCCTGCGCGTTCACCGGTAGCCATCCCAAACCGCAGACCTCGGCGTTTGAGGCCGGTACGGTGGGGTAGCCGACCCAGGTTGCCCGCTTCGTCTGGGGGGAGATCGCTGTGACCACCGGCAATTTGGGGCCGTCCGGCTCCGACCCGTTCGACGACTTCGTCAACCGCTTCTTCGGATCGACCCCGGCCGGCGGCCCACGCCGGATCGACCTCGGCCGCCTGATGAGCCAGGACGCGCGAGAACTGGTGGAGCAGGCCGCAACCAAGGCCGCCGACCTCGGCAGCGGCGACCTGGACACCGAGCACCTGCTCTGGGCCGTCACCCAGCGACCGCCGTTGCGCCGGCTGCTGACGGGCGCGGGAGCCGACCCGGACTCGATCGCCGAAGAGATCACCAGCAAGGGCAAGCGGGGCGAAGCCTCGCAGCAGATGCCCGCGCTGACTCCGGCCGCCAAACGCGTCCTGTTGCAGGCGCACCAGATCTCCCGGGCGGTAGGCGCGTCCTACCTCGGCCCGGAGCACATCCTGCTGGCCCTGACGTTCAACAAGGAGACCGAGGCCGGGCGCGTGCTCGCCGCCCGCGGCGTCACCGTCGAGAAGCTTCAGCAGGCGGCGGTCGAGCGGATGGCCGGCGGCCAGCAACAGCAGCAGACCAGCTCGGGCACCCCGACCCTCGACAAGTACGGCCGGGACCTGACCGCCGCCGCGCAGGCCGGCGAGCTCGACCCCGTCGTCGGGCGGGCCGGCGAGATCGAGCAGTGCGTGGAGATCCTGTCGCGGCGTACGAAGAACAACCCGGTGCTCATCGGTGAGGCCGGCGTGGGCAAGACCGCCATCGTGGAAGGCCTCGCGCAGCGGATCGCCGACGGAGACGTGCCCCGTACGCTGCGAGGCAAGCGCGCGGTCCAGCTCGATCTGACCGGTCTGGTGGCCGGTACGCGGTATCGCGGCGACTTCGAGGAACGTCTGAAGAACCTCATCGACGAGGTACGCGCGCACTCCGACGAGCTGATCGTGTTCATCGACGAGGTGCACACCGTCGTCGGCGCCGGCCAGGGCGAGGGCTCGGCTGACGCCGCGAACATGCTCAAACCGGCGCTGGCCCGGGGTGAGCTGCACGTGGTCGGCGCGACCACGCTCGACGAGTACCGCAAGTACATCGAGAAGGACCCCGCCCTGGAACGGCGATTCCAGCCGATCCTGGTGCCGGAGCCGACGGTGGAGGACACCATCGACATCCTGCGCGGGCTGCGGGACCGCTACGAGGCGCACCACGGCGTGCGGTTCACCGACGAGGCGCTGATCGCGGCGGCGGAGCTGTCGGATCGCTACCTCGCCGACCGGTTCCTGCCGGACAAGGCGATCGACCTCATCGACCAGGCGGGCGCACGCGTACAACTGCGCAGTCACGGCGGCACCGCCGACGTGCGGGACCTGGAGACGCGGCTGGAGCAGCTGGGCCGGGACAAGGACCAGGCGGTCGCGGGCGAGCAGTTCGAGCGGGCGAGCGAGCTGCGCGACGAGATCGCGACGATCCGCGAGGAGATAGCCCGCACGTCGACCGATCGCACCCAGGTCCCCGAGGTACGCCCGGAGGACATCGCCGAGATCGTCGCCCGGGCCACCGGCATCCCCGCCCAGCAGCTGACCGAGGAGGAGAAGCACCGGCTGTCACACCTGGAGGAGCGGCTGCACGAGCGGCTCGTCGGCCAGGACGAGGCGGTACGCGCGGTGGCGCAGGCGATCCGGCGCTCCCGGACCGGCCTGGGCGACCCGAACCGGCCGATCGGCAGCTTCCTGTTCCTCGGCCCGACCGGCGTCGGCAAGACCGAGCTGGCCCGGGCGTTGGCCGAGGCGATGTTCGGCAGCCAGGACCGGATGATCCGGCTCGACATGAGCGAATACCAGGAGCGGCACACCGTCAGCCGGCTCGTCGGAGCGCCGCCCGGATACGTCGGCTACGACGAAGCCGGGCAGCTCACCGAGGCGGTACGGCGGCGACCGTACTCCGTGGTGCTGCTGGACGAGATCGAGAAGGCCCACCCGGACGTGTTCAACCTGCTGCTGCAGGTGCTCGACGACGGGCGGCTGACCGACTCGCAGGGGCGGACGGTCAGCTTCAAGAACACCGTGCTCATCATGACCAGCAACCTGGGCTCGGAGTTCATCACCGCCGAAGGCCCCGGGCTCGGCTTCTCCGCCGACGGCGAGGCCGCTCAGCGGGGCGAGGACCGCATCCGCGATCAGGTCATGCGGCGGCTGCGCGACCAGCTCCGGCCGGAATTCCTGAATCGGATCGACGAGATCGTCATCTTCCACCGGCTGGACGAGGCGCAGCTCGAACGGATCACCGACCTCATGCTGGACCAGACCCGGCGCAAGATGCGCGCCCAGGACGTCACCGTCGAATTCACCCAGAGCGCGATCAAGTGGCTGGTCGAGCACGGCTTCGAGCCGGCGTACGGGGCGCGGCCGATGCGGCGCACGATCCAGCGCGAGGTCGACAACCGGCTGTCGGAGATGCTGCTCGACGGGCGGGTCGGCCCCGGATCCCGGGTGATCGTCGACGCTCGCGACGGCGACCTTTCGATCGAATCGCCTTCCGTGCCCGCGCACGCCTGACGCGGCTAATGAGCGGCGGATCAGGGTTCCGTGTCGAATCTTGGCTCAAGATTCGACCGGGAACCCTGATCCAGTGCCATTGGTGAGGCGGGCATACCGACCGGTCGGAATTGACACCGTGCCTCGGCCTGCGCTCTGATGTGCGCATGGTCCGCGAACGCATTCTCGCCTGCGCGGTGGAGCTGTTCGCGGCGAACGGGTACGACGCCACCTCGGTCCAGCAGGTGGTGGCGCGGGCCGGGGTGACCAAGGGCGCGCTCTACCACTACTTCGGTGCCAAGGAAGACCTGCTCTTCGAGATCTACCATTCGCTGCTCGCCGATCAGCTGGCCCGGCTGGACGCGATCGTCGCCCGCAAGGCCGACCCGGCCACGACCCTCCGGGAGATCATCCGGTCGCTGGCCGAGACCACGTCGGAGAACTCGCGCGCGGTGGCGGTCTTCTCCCGGGAGGCGTCCCGGCTCGACGAGGAACGCTGGCAGACGTTGCGCGCGGAGTGGCGGCGCTACCAGGACACCGTGCGCGGAATCATCCGGGACGCGCAGGAGTCCGGTGTCTTCGCGGCGTACGCGTCGCCGGAGGTGATCTCCTGGGCGATCTTCGGGGTGAACACCTCGATGCCCACCTGGTTCCGCCCGGACGGCCCGAAGAAGGCCGTCGAGATCGCCGACGAACTGGCCGACTTCGTGCTCGCCGGGCTGCGGCCGTAGCGATCCGGGCCGTTCTTCGACGGGAAACGCCGGATGCCGGGGCAAGATATAGTGCGCCGATGCGACGCTGGCTCATCTGGTCCCTCGTGGCTGTGGTCGTGGTTGTGGCCGCCGGGATCGGCGGCGTCGCCGTCTATCGCACGGTGACCTACGGCGACCGCTACGACGCCGAGCACTCCGCCGTGACCGTCTCCGACGGATCGGTCTTCACCCTCGTCGTCCGCGACCGTGGCGCGTCGGTGGGCGACTACTGGACCGCCACCGTCGCCGACCCGGCGATCGCCGAACAGGTCGGCTCGGAACTGGTCGCCGACAGCCTGTCCGATCGCGTCTTCGGCGCCGCGCCGGGCGGTGGGGCCGGCGAGCGGCTGATCACCTTCAAGGCGACGGCGGCCGGCACCACGACGATCACGCTGAGCAACTGCTTCCAGGGCTGCGACAACGACCGGCGGAAGGCCGCGTCGTCGGCGGTCAGCTGGTCTGTGACCGTCGAGCGCTGAGCACCACCGCGACCGCGTCGAGCCAGCGCGCCATCGCGTCGCCGCCCTCGAACCCGTCGGCCCAGCGGACCTCGGCCGCCGCCGTCAGCCACGACGTGATCAGCTCGGCCTGCTCCGGCTCCGGCAGCGGCTCGGCCAGCGTGAGCGCGTACGCGATGCCGCCGCGCCGGACGATCTCGGCCAGGTAGGTGATCGACCGGGGCAGGACGCCCAGCCGGTCGGCGGCCAGCGCCGCCGCGATCGCGCCCTCGGCGTACAACTTGGGATCCCGCGGCAGGCCGGAGCGCAGCAGCGCGGGCACGTCGAGGCCGAGCAGTTCGGCGTCGGTGTTGGTCTCGTGGCTGCGGGTGTGGTGGCTGGGCTGCATCGCTCGTCCTTACTTCGGCAGCCGGATGGTGGCCGGCGTCGTGGGGACGCCCTTCTGCACGGCGTTCATGTGCCCGTTGATGAAGTCGTCCTCGTTGACCCAGACGGTGTAGCCCCACGGGTTGTAGATCTGGACCATGTCGCCGTCGTGGCCCACGATCAGCATCTCATGGCCGCCGCTGCTGTCGCGGGACGCGAACGGAACCGGAATGCCCTGGTCGACGGCCTGCTCGGCCTTGCTCAGCGCGGCTCGCCGGTCGTCGGCGCTGTCGAGGTCCTGGTTGTCGTACTGGACGCCGGTGTGCGAGGCGACGTTCTGGTTGGCGATCGACTCCGACTGGCCGGAGTTCATCCCGTCCGACCCGAGCAGCGGCAGCTTCTGCGCCCAGTTCCGGCCGTCGTCGTAGACGCGCTGTTGCTCGTCGCGCAGCCGCTGGGCGAACGCGTCCGGATTGTCGTACGCCGGGTCGCCGGGATGCCCGCCGGTGGTCAGCTGCAGCGCGTACAGCGGGTCGACCTGTGTGCGGGCCATGACGTTCGAGGAGGCCACGCAGGTCGGGTGCTGGCCCTGCGTCCACTCCTTGCCCATCGTCTTGGTGTCGCTGTGCTGGCCCCGGGTGTCGTTCGACGAGTCGCTGACGTCGAGCGGCGCCAGGTGCTCGTGCAGCCACTTCGGATCGTCGCCGTGCGCGTGGATGAGCTTGTCGAACTCGGCGACCTTGTCCATCGGATAGCCCGCGGCCATCGCCTTGAGGATGTACGCCTGCTCGTCGGACGACTTGGCCCCGGCGAGCATCGCGTCGAGCCGCTTGCGGTCCTCCGGGGACAGCTTGTCGATCGCCTGCCGGGCACGGTCGGCCATGAGCGGCGTCAGGATCAGCTCGTCGGCGTCGCCGCAGCCGCCCGCGTCCGCGATCGTCAGCTCGCTGATCGGATCGAGGCTGGAGCCCGACAGGTGCGACAGGCGGGCTGCCCCGGCGAGGTCGCGCAGCAGCTTCGCAGCTCGTTCGGCGGCGTCGCGCGCCTGGTCGGCGCCCTTGCTCCGGTCGTCGACGCCGGCGATCGCCTCATGGTGGGCGGCGGTCACGGCGTCGCCGTCGTAGCTGAGCCAGCCGGTGTGACCGCGCAGCTTGTCCCGGGCGCTCTCCAGCGGGCCGACGCCGTGCTCGTCGGACTTCTGGGCCTCGCCCAGGCTCTGCGCGTGCTCCGCGAACACGCCCCTGGCCTCGTAGAACGCGTCGCAGACCCGGTCCAGCTCGCGTTCGAGCGCCTGCAGGGCGCAGTCGGCGGCCACATGGGCCTCGCCGCTCCACGCCGCCGGCAGCGTCGACTTGCGCAGCTTCTGGACGACGGCGAGCGCCTTGTCGACGTCGATGGTGGCAGTGCGTACGGCGTCCGCCGTGGACGAGATCGTGCTCGGCTGCCCAGGCGGCGCGGCGACGCCCAGCGCGTCCCTGACCGCGTCCTCCAGGTCGTCGGCGCCCCAGAAGCCGTAACTGGAGTGGATGTCCTTCTTGAGACCGGCGAGCTTGGCCGCCGTCTCCCGCTCGGCCATGGCGGTCACCGGAGATTGTGGACGCGGTTGGCGGCGGTTCCGTCGGCGGCGTCGTACCCGTCGGCGGCCCGTTCCAGTGAGCCGGCCAGCTGCTCGACCGCGTCGACGACGGCCTTCAGCTCGGCTCGCCAGGCGCTCAGGAACTGTTGCGCGGCCGGGGCCGCGGTCGGCCCGAACTCGGCCTCGCTCGCGTCGTCCCGGATCTTCTCCTTGGCCGCCTTCAGACCTGGTCCCACTTCATCGCGGAGTTCCTTGGCCGCGGCCCGCAGCTGATCGCCTCGCGCGATCACGGTCGGAGTCACGCGCGACAAGATACCGCACTAGACCGGTTTGAGTCACGACCGGAAACGTGAGTTGCAGTGATGGCGGCCACTTTGTCCGGTAGAGCCGCTCTAGACCACTTAGCATGATCAGGATGAGCGGTGATCAACGGACGCCTTCGCGGCCCCGGCTGATCCGGCGGACGCTGGGCTTGACCGGCACCGCGCTGGCCGTGCTCTTCGCCTGCCTGGCTCTGACTCCCTCACTCTTGCCCCGCCCATGGCCGTTGCAGGGGGTGGCCTGCGGCTTGACGGCGGCCACCGGGTACGCCCTCGGCGCCACCCTGGGCGCGGTCGTCCGCGTGTTCTGGCAGCGGCCACCGCCGGTCCCGGCCCGGATCGCCTGGCGCGTACTGGCCGTCGTCGGCCCCGCCTCGCTGGCCGTCTTCCTCTGGCTGGGCGCCCGCTGGCAGCAGACCCTGCGGCAGCGGCTCGACATGGACCCCGTCGGCGTCCACCATGTCCTCGGCACCGTCGTCGTCGGGCTGGCGACGTTCGGCGTGCTGCTGCTGCTGGCGCGCGTGCTGCGGCTGTTCACCCGGTTCCTCACCCAACTGCTCGGCCGCTGGATCCCCCGGCCCATCGCCGTCACGGCGGGCTGCCTCGTCGTCGCGTACGCCTCGGTCGGGATCGTGCAGAACTTCCTGGTCGACGGCACGTTCAACGTCATCAGCCAGGCGGCCTCGCTGACCAACGGGGAGACCGCGCCCGGCGTCAACCGTCCGCTGTCCGGCCTGCGATCGGGCGGGACCAACTCGTTCGTCGCCTGGGACGCGCTGGGCAAACAGGGCCGGTCGTTCATCGGCAACGCGCCGACCCGGCAGGAGATCACGGCGTTCACCGGCGCGCCCGCCGTCGACCCGATTCGGGTCTACGTGGGACTGGACTCGGCCGAGACCGCGCACGAGCGGGCACAGCTCGCGCTGCGCGAACTCGACCGGACCAAGGCGTTCACCCGGGCCGTGCTCGGCGTGGTCATCGCGACCGGCACCGGCTGGGTCGACGAGAACGTCACGGACGCGCTGGAGTACATGCACGGCGGGAACACCGCGCTCGTCTCGATGCAGTACTCCTACCTGCCCAGCTGGCTCTCGTTCGTGGTCGACCAGGAGAAGGTCCAGCAGACCACCCGGGAACTCGTCACGGCGGTCCACGACCGCTGGGCGGCGATGCCCGAACAGACCCGGCCCAAGCTCGTCGTCTTCGGTGAGAGCCTCGGCGCGTACGGGATCGAGTCGGCGTACGGGAGCCTCGACGCGCTGGCCGCCGGGACCGACGGCGCGCTGCTGGTCGGGCCGCCGTTCGCCAATCCGATCTGGGGCAACCTCGTCCGCCACCGCGACCCAGGTACGCCCGTCTGGGATCCCGTCTACCGCGACGGCTCCGTCGTGCGGTTCGCCGACGAGGCCGAGGAGCTGCGTACGCCGATCGCCCCGGTCGGCCCGAAGGTCGTCTACCTGCAGAACTCCTCGGACCCCGTCGTCTGGTTCAGCCCGGAGCTGCTCATCCGGCCACCGGCCTGGCTGAAGGGACCCCGAGGGCCGGACGTGCCGGAACGGATGCGGTGGTACCCCGGGATCACGTTCTGGCAGACCCTGCTGGACTTGGCCTTCGCCAACGAGGTGCCACCCGGCCACGGGCACCTCTACGGCTCCGGGGTGGTCGACGGCTGGGCGGCGCTGGTGCCGCCGACCGGCTGGACGACCGAAGACACCGCCCGCCTGCGTACGCTGCTCGACGCGATCGTCCGGCCCGAATGACGCTAGGCCCGGACGAGCACCACCTCGTACTGGGTGGCGGTCGGCGGGATCCCGGTGTCGAACTTGGCGTTCACCGCGGCCAACGTGTCGCCGAACAGGGCGGCGGTGGTCGGAACCTCGAAGAGCGGGCTGGTGATGACCTTCTCCAGGGTGCCCGACGAGAAGCCGGCGTTGAGCGTGAACCGGCTGATCTGGTTGGAGGTGTTCTGCACTGCCCACAGGCGGTGACCGCGCAGCACGATGCCGTCGACGTTCGGCACGCTGACGCCGGCGATGAGCGCGCTGGCACCGGTCTTCGGGTCGACGGTGTAGAGCGCGGCGTTCGCGGTGTGCGCCACGATCAGGGTCTTGCCGTTCGGCGTCGCGGCGATCCCGTTGAGGTTGAAGTCGCCGGTCAGGGCGGCCGCCGGGCCGGTGACCGTCAGGGTCGTGAACGGACCCGGGTGGCCGGACGCGTCGACCGGCACGAAGTAGAGCTTGGGCTGGACCGAGTCGGTGAACCACGCGCCGCCCGGTACCAGGGTGACGTCGTTGACGACTGATCCGTTCGCCGGGCCGAACGTGTAGTCGGCGACGGTGGCCCGGGTCCGGATGTCGTAGACGTAGGCGTGCCCGGTAAACCCGCCCGCCACGAACAGCAGCTTGTGCGGGAGGTCGGCCTTCATGCCCAGCGCCATCCGGCCGGTCGGCGCGTCGATGAACAGCTCCGCGGTCTTGCGCCGCACGTCCCCGCGATAGATGTCCCCCGCGAACAGGTCTCCGGCGTAGAAGGTGTTCCCCGCGCCGCGGGCGATGCCCTCGGCCGAGGTGGCTCCGGGCAGGACGATGGCCGAGTCCTGCTTCGGCTTCGCCGAGGTGGCCGCGGGCAGGACGACGGCCGATTTCTTCGTCGGCTTCGCCGGGTGGGCGCCGGCGGACGTGGCCGGCCAGCCGGTGCTCAGGCAGAGCAGGGCGAGCGTCAGGCCGGCGATCCGGCGTACGGAACGATTCATGATGAAAACCCCGTTTCGGATAGTTCTTCCGTTCACTAACGGGACGGGGTCGGCGACGGTGCCGCCAGGTCACGCCATCAGGAGAATCGTTCGACAGTGACCGGGATCAGCCCGAAGCGGCGGGCGGTCGCCCGAATTTCCGGCAGCAGATCGGCGGCGCGGTCCGGGAAAGCCGTCAGATCGACCGCCCAGGCGACTCCCGGGCCGACGTCGCGCAGCCGCCACTCGGCCCCGGTACGCCGAGCCACTCCGGCGACGTTCGGCTCCTCCGACGGCGTCATCTCCCACGCCAGAATAAGATCATCCACAGTAGACAAGCGACCGGCGAAAAGGGTGCGGTACAAAGGTTCGGCATCCGTCAGCACGAGCGGTGCATACGGCAGCGGATGCCGATCCGGCAACTGCGCCGGCAGTACGCCGAACGCGGCCGACGCCTCCACCCGCGAGATCGAGCGGACCAGCGCGGGCTCCCGGCGGATCCGCAGCGCGGCCTCGGCGGACGTGCAGTCGATCGCGATCGCGGTGTGGTCGTCGGCGAGGACGAACTCCTCGACGTGCAGCTCGGCTCCGTTGATCAGGTAGTAGTCCACCTCGCTATCCTCCCCGCATGACGCGCTCCTGGCTGACCGGTCCCACGCCCACCCGCAAGCTTCCCCGCGATCGGCTCGAGGAGCGCATCCTCAACCTGCTCGGCTCGCAGAACATGTGCGTGCTGGCGACGACCGGCGCAGACGGACCGCTGGCGACACCGGTTCGGTTCTACGCCCACGAGTTCGCGGTCATGTTCACCGCCTCTCCCAAATCGCCCAAGATGCGGAATCTGGCCGCTGACCCGCGCGTGTCCGTCGGCGTGTTCGCGCCGCTCGTCGGGCTGGCCAGCAGTCGTGGCGCGCAGCTGTTCGGCTCGGCTCGCGTACTGGAACCGGGCGACCCGGACCGGGATCGGTACTGGCCGTCGTTCCGCTGGGAGAACGAGCACGCCGAGCGCGGCCGGTCGCTGGCCGAACCCCCGGCCGACCCGCTGGTGGTCGTGGAGCCGGAGCGGATCGTCTACACCGAACACTGGCTGCGCCGCGACGGGTACGCCCCGCGCCAGTTCTGGCGTCGCAATGCCTGAACTCCGCGGAGTCGATCAGGGCCTACGGAATCGATCAGTGCGCTGTGGACGCGCACGCCGGTCGATCGCGACCGGATAGTTCATGATCGCGCGGAGAGTGCGGGCCCGGCGCGCAAGAAGGTGCGGGCCCGGCCAGGTGGCCAGGCCCGCACACGGGGGACGTCAGACGCGGTCGCTGTTCTCCAGCGCCCGGATCAGGGCTCGCTTGATCTGCCCGAACAGTCGCTGATCCGTGGTCCGGAACAGGCTGATCAACTGTCCGTAGTAGACGGCCCGCAGTTCGTAGACCGGGCCGCGCCGCCCGTGGATCTCGACGAAGACGTCGCGCAACTGGTTGATCGAGAAGGCCTTCACGGCGGTCTCGCGTACCAGGAAGACCTCATCGCTCACGTGTACCGAGGGGCCTCGATAGAAGGTCCGCATTCTCCCTCCCGACTGGACAATCCGAAGGGGAGTGGCGATGATGATCGCTTATTGGATGGGTCCTCCCCCTTGCATCGAGTGTGCTGTTGTTACTCGGCAGTCGGAAGACGCGGCGGCATAACTTGGCAAAGTTTGCCACCCGTGTGACCGGCGCGAATGCGGCTTTCCGCAGGTCAGGAGCGTCCAGCGAGGGCCAGCTCGTCGTGCTGGTCGCTGGTGACCAGCTCCCGCGCCGCCAACCGGAGTGCGGTTCGGAACTCCTCGTCGGTCATCTCACTGCCCACAGTGGTGACACCGACCTCGCGTTGCAGCCAGGCCGCCCACGCCTCGGCGAGCCGGTCGAACTCGGCCCGCCCGGCCGGGGTCAGCGTCAGGTCGTCGCCGTCGATCGTGACGAATCCGGCGTCCGCGCAGTCGCGTACGCTCGGCTCCAGGATCGCGTCGGGCAGGTCGTGGCTGCGGGCGATGGCCGAGACTTGGGCGCCGCCGCGATGCTGGTCGAACAGTGCCACGTGCGCCACGCACCACGCCTGCGCGGTGTCGAGCCGACCACCGGAGGCGGCCACGATCCCGGGCGCGGCGGCCGGTCCCTTGGCCAGCCAGATTCGGGAGATCGCCTTCTCCAGGATCGGCACCCGGTCCGAGCTGCGCGGTGTCGCGAAGCCCTCGTCGAGGTCGCCGGCGGCCGCCCGGGCGGTGTCGCGCAGCGGGACCTCCTTGAGCAGCAGCGCGATGAGGACCGCCAGGACCGCGACCGGCACCGCCCAGCGGAACACGGTCTGCAGCGAGGACGCGTACGCGTCGACGACGGTCGACTTGAACGGTTCGGGCAGCGCGTGCACACCCTCCGGGGTGGACAGCAGCTGTGGATTCACCCCTGCGGGCAGCTGGGCCGACGCCGCGGACACCCGGTCCGACAGGGCGTTGCTGTAGATCGTGCCGAAGACGGCGACGCCGAAACAGCTGCCCAGCGTACGCAGGAAGCTCACCCCGGAGGTGGCCACTCCGAGGTCGGCGTAGGGGACGGCGCTCTGCACGACGATCGTCAGCACCTGCATGCTCAGGCCGATGCCGAGGCCCAGGATGAACAGGAACAGCGACACGGTGATGATCGACGACGAGGCGCTCATCGTCGAGAGCAGGAACAGCCCGGCGGCGGTGACCGCGTTGCCCAGGATCGGGAACAGCTTGTACCGCCCGGTCCGCCCGACGATGGTGCCGGACGTGATCGAGGTGATGAACAACCCGATCACCATGGGGATCATGCGCAGCCCGGACTCGGTCGCCGAGACGCCCTGGACGAACTGCATGAAGGTCGGCAGGTAGGTGAGCGCACCGAACATCGCGAAGCCGACCAGGAAGCTGAGCGCCCCGCAGACGGTGAAGACGGGGTTGGCGAACAGCCGCAGCGGCAGCATCGGCTCCCGCGCTCGGCGTTCGACCAGGACGAACAGCGCGAAGCCGACGACCGCGCCGATGCCCAGTCCGATGATGACCGGCGAGTTCCAGTCGTATTCGACGCCGCCCCAGCTGGTCAGCAGGATCGCGGCGCTGGACGCGGCGGCGATGACCGCGATGCCGAGGTAGTCGATGATCGGCCGGGCCCCCCGGGCGACCGCGGGCATCGTCGTGAACGACACGATCATGACCAGGATGCCGAGCGGCACGTTGACGTAGAACGCCCACCGCCAGGTCAGGTGATCGGTGAACAGCCCGCCGAGCAGCGGGCCGAAGACCGAGGACAGCCCGAAGACCGCGCCCATCGCGCCCTGATACTTGCCGCGTTGCCGCAGCGGGATGTAGTCCGCGATCAGGGCCATCGCGGTGACCATCAGGCCGCCCGCGCCGACGCCCTGCACGCCCCGCCACACGATCAGCCAGATCATCGAGTTGGCGAGCCCGCAGAACGCCGAGGCCACCACGAAGATCACCACGCTGACCTGGAAGATCAGCCGCCGCCCGAACAGGTCGCCCAGCTTGCCGGCGATCGCGGTCGCGATCGTCTCCGCCAGCATGTACGCGGTGACCACCCAGGACAGGTGGGTGGCGCCGCCGAGATCGCCGACGATGGTGGGCAGCGCCGTGCTCACGATCGTCTGATCGAGCGCGGCGAGCAGCATCCCGAGCGCGATCGTCGCGAAGATCGCGTTTCGCCGTCGGGAGGTCAGCGCCGGAGCGCCGACCGCGCCGGCCTCGGCCGTGGCAGCGGTCATGCTCCGATCATGGCGGTTTGATGCCCCCGTTGTACGCAGATTGTCCGAATAGGTCCGCTCGGGGCGAGGGCAGCGGATCAGGGATCTGAGTCGAATCTTGGCCCAAGATTCGACCCGGAACCCTGATCCAGCGCTAAACGGGGAGCGGGGGCGCGCAGCCGAAGCGCTAGTCGAGGGGGACGCCGGCGAGCATCGGCAGCGTCGGGACGGCCGAACCGCCCGGCGGCTCCCGGGTCACGCCGTAGCCGATCGCGTCGCCGATCCCGTCGAGGAGGCGTACGTCGTCGCCGTCGCCCGGTTCGAGCACGTCCACCGACTCGGGCTGGCCGTTGACCCGGATGATCCACAGCTGGTACGCGTGCGAGGTGTCGCTCGTGGGCAGACCACGAACGGTGACGACGGCTTGCGCCCGCTCGTCGGAGATCACGGCCGTGATCTCACCGCCCCCGGCCACGGTCGTGTGCTGTTCCCGCGCGTCGGGTGCGGCCAGGACGGCGGCGATCGCATCCGACGGCCGGGCTCCGCTGGGCCAGAGCTGCTGCACGGCCAGTACGCCGAAGGCGACAGCGGCGGCGACTCCGGCGACCAGCGCGACGAGGCGTACGCGGCGACGCAGGGGAGTCCGGATGACCCCGGCCGTCTGCGGCGTCGACCCGATCGCGGTGAGCACGGCCGAGCGGAGCGAGGCGGGCGGCTCCACCGGTTCGGCGCCTTGGGCGTACTCGCCGAGCGTGCGATGGAAGGAAGCCAGCTCCCGAGCGCATTCGGCGCAGCCGCCGAGGTGCCGTTCGACGTCGCCGCGTTCGGCCGCGTCGACCGCGTCCAGGGCGTACGCCGCGAGCAGGTCATGACTCACAACGCCACCTCCAGACAGTCTCTGAGCCGGATGAGCCCGTCACGCATCCGCGTCTTGATCGTCGGCAGCGCCACCCCGAGCAGCTCGGCGACTTCCCGATAGGTCCGCCCACCCCAGTACGCCAGCGTGATGGCCTCCCGCTGGGCGGCGGTCAGCGCGTCGAGGCAGACCCGGACCTGGGTGCGTTCGAAGGCGGCCTCCGCCGTCTCGGCCACCACGTCGTACTCCCGGGTCGCCGCGGTCGCCGCCACCTTCCGCTCCCGGTCTGCGCCGGCTTGCGCTGCGCGTACCCGATCAACTGAACGGCGATGGGTGATCGCGAGCAGGTAGCTGAGCGCGGAGCCCTTGGCGGGGTCGAACCGCGCGGCCGTGCGCCAGACCTCGAGGAGCGCCTCCTGCGCGACCTCCTCGGCCTGGGCCGGGTCGCGGACGATGCGGGTCGCGAGCCCGAGGACGCGCCCGGCGACCTGGTCGTAGAGGTCGGCGAACGCGGCCTGGTCACCTTCGGCGGCGCGGGTGAGCAGGACATCGAGCGACGCGGTCATGCGAACCGCCTTCATGAGGGGGTGTGTCCTTTCGCGAAGAGGATACGGAAGTTCGGAGCCGAGGGGGCGCCGGATGGCGCGGGATCGGGAAAAGGACAACGCCCATCCGCGGGGGGTGACGGCGGCGAATGCCCGGTGTCCATCAAACCGTTTGGGAGGAACCGATGCTCAGCCTCCGCCGTCGGCGCATCTTCGCGATCGCCGCCACCGCGCTGGTGCTGGCCGGCGCGGCCTACGGCCTCGGACCGGGGGGCGCTACGGCGTCCAGCCACCGCGAGGCCTCACTCATCGCCGGCGACCCGGCCGTCGACAACACCGACCTGTACGCCTTCCGCAGCCCGGACCGCGACGGCTACGTGACGTTCGTGATGAACTTCGCGCCGTTCTCGGAACCGGCCGGCGGCCCGAACTACTTCCCGTTCGCGACCGACGCGGCCTACCTGCTGCACATCGACAATGACGGGGACGCCAAGGAGGACGCCGTCTTCCGCTGGAAGTTCAACACCGACGACCGCCGGGGAAACAACACGTTCCTCTACAACAACGGTCCGGTGACCACACTGGACGACGAGAACCTGCTGTTCCGGCAGTCCTACACGCTGGAGTCGTCGTTCAACGGCGCGCCGTTCCGGACGCGCTCGACCAACACCCCGGTGGCGCCGTCCCGGGTCGGTCAGGCGTCCATGCCGGACTACCAGAAGCTGCGCGACCAGGCCACCGTCCAGCTGCAGGGCGGCTGGCGGGTGTTCGCCGGCCAGGCCGACGACCCGTTCTTCCTGGATCTGCGGGTGTTCGACCTGCTGTACGGCGGCGACCTGTCCGAGGTGGGCCAGGACACGCTGGCCGGATACAACGTGAACAGCATCGTCCTGGAGGTCCCGTTCAAGGACGTGACCCTCAAGGGCGACGTGAATCGCAACCCGGTCATCGGCGCCTGGACCACCACCGAGCGCAACCGCGTACGCATCAGCGGCAGCAAGCCGATGCTGTCCAACGACCGCGTGCAGGTCTCCCGCCTGGGCAACCCGCTGGTCAACGAGGTCGTCGTGCCGTCCGGGCTGAAGGACGCCTTCAACTCGATCCCGCCGTCGCGGGACGCGAGCATCCAGCAGGTCGTCAACCGGGTGACCGATCCGGAACTGGCCCGGCTGCTCCAGGCGATCTATCAGGTCCCCGCACCCCCCACACCGCGTAACGACCTGGTGGAGATCTATCTGACGGGCATCACGACCAAGGCGAACGGGCCGATCAAGGCCGATCTGAACTCGCAGCTGAACAACGCCGACGTCTCGCCGAACCGGTTCCGGCCGTCGGAGATGCTGCGGCTGAACCTGTCGACCCAGATCAGCCAGACGCCCAACCGGCTGGGGGTGCTCGGCGGCGACCTGCAGGGCTTCCCGAACGGCCGGCGGCTCACCGACGACGTCGTGGACATCAGCGTCCAGGCCGTCGCCGGGGCGGCGCAGAGCGGCAAGCTCGTGGACGCGCTGGCGGCGGGCGACGCCGTCGACGTCAACGACAACGACTTCTCTGGCCAGTTCCCGTACCTGGCCCTGCCGAACACCGGCCGGGGCGCGGGAACCATCACTCCTGGTGGAACCACGGACCCGTCGAGCGCGGCCTCCCCGATGCCGACCGACGACCACGGCGACCCCCTGTCGCCGTCCCCCTCGGTGTCGCAGAACGCGCTCGAGGGCGTCGGCGACGTCATGACCTCGCCCACCGCGTGGGCCTGGATGGGCGGCGGACTCGGAATGGGCGCACTCGGCTTCGGGATGTGGTGGTGGATGAAGCGCCGCCGCACCACCGGCACCCCGTCCGACCCGGACAACCCGTTCGTCCCGCCGGCCTCGTGACCCGCGCTCATCTGCGGAACTAGTTGATCTAGGCGAGAAACGGTCGCCCTGGCAGCCGTTTCTCGCCTAGATCAACAGGCCCGATCAACAAGCCCGTTCGCAGCATTCGGCAAGGAGTTGACCATGAAGGCGTTCCTCGCGGTGATCGGGGTGGCCGCGGCCCTCACCCTCGGCGCCGCCCTGCTCGTACCGACCCACACCACCCCCCGGCCGGCATCGGCACAGCCGGCGAAAGCGCAGAAGAACGATCAGATCGCCCAGTTGCAGCAGCGGCTCGGCGAGGTGCCGGGGGACTGGCCCGGCTGGGCGGCGCTCGGCGTGGCCTATGTGGAGAAGGCCCGGACGACGGCCGATCCGGCGTACTACCCGAAGGCAGACGGAGCGCTCGCGGAGTCGGTGCGCCTGCGGCCCGGCAACGCCGACGGACTGGCCGGTCAGGCCGCGCTCGCCAACGCCCGGCACGACTTCACCGCCGCCCGGGACCGGGCCCGACAGGCCCTCACAGCGGACCCGTATCACTCGATCGCACTCGCCGCTCTGGCGGACGCGTACACCCAGCTCGGAGAGCCGGACAAGGCCACGGACGCGGTGCAGCGGCTGCTCGACATCAAGCCCAGCCTGCCCGCGTACGCCCGCGGCGCGTACGACCTGGAGCAGCACGGCCGGACCGCCGACGCCGTCCGGTTGTGGCAGCTCGCCCTGGAGTCCGTGACCGCGGCGGAGGACAAGGCCTACATCGAGGCCAATCTGGGCGACCTGACCAAGGACGCCGCGCATTACCGCGCCGCGCTCGCGGCGCAGCCGGGCAACCCACAGGCGACCGCCGGGCTGGCACGGCTGGAGAACCGCCTCGACCTGTGGGCGCAGGTGACCGCCCGGACCCCGGCCCCGACCCTGCTCATCGAGTACGCCGACGCACTCGCGAAGGCCGGTCGCGCGGACGAGGCGCAGACGCAATTGGCGCTGGCCGAGGCGGGACTGCGCCTGTTCGCCGAAGCCGGCGGACGGGACGACCTCGGCGAGGCCGAACTGGCCATCGCCAAGGGCGACTACGAAAAGGCCATCGCGGCCGCCCGACGGGAATGGCAGCGCCGCAAGTTCGCCGACGTCGCCGACGTCCTGGCCTGGGCGCTGCACCTGGCCGGACGGCACGCCGAGGCGCTCGACTGGATCCACACCGCGACCAAGCTCGGCAACCCCAAGTACGCCGCCCACCGCAGCGCGATCGAAGGAGCGAAACGATGAGACGCCTCGTGGTCCTCGCACTGGCGGCCGTCGCCGGCCTTCTGCTGGTGCCGGCGCGCGCCGAGGCGCACCCGCTCGGGAAGTTCTCGGTGAACCAGTCCCTTCAGGTCACCGTCCGGGCCGACGCCGTCACCATGCTCGCGGTGATCGACCTGGCCGAGCTGCCGACCCTCGCCGACAAACCGACCGCCTCGGCTGCGCGTACGTGTGCTGAGGTGGCGGCGAACGTGACGGTGAAGCTCGACGGCCTCCCCGCCGCGTGGCGCACCGACGGCATGACGCTCGCCTACGCCTCGGGCGCTGCCGGGCTGGAGACCAGCCGCTACGAATGCCGCCTCACCGCGTCCGCCGCGAAATCGACGGTGGACATCAGCAACGGCTACCTGACCGATCGGGTCGGCTGGCGCGAGATCGTCGTGGCCGGTGAGGGGATCGCGGTCGACGCCGGCGGACTGCCCGCGACCTCGCCGACCAACGGCCTGCGCGATTACCCGCAGGATCTGCTGTCCTCGCCGCTGGACGCGCGTACCGCCGCCATCCAGATCGGACGGTCCGGCTCGGCCGCCGTGTTCGCGGCGCTGCCCAGCGGGTCGAGCTGGACCATCCGCGCCGAGCAGACGCTCGAAGGCATCGTCGGCGACGGCAACCTCGGACTCACGGGTGTGCTGCTCGCCTTCGTCCTGGCCACGCTACTCGGGGCCGCGCACGCAGCCCTGCCCGGCCACGGCAAGACCGTCATGGCCGCGTACCTCGCCGGGCGGTCCGGCCGCCCGCGTGACGCGCTCCTCGTCGGCGCGACTGTCACCTTCACCCACACCGTCGGCGTACTGGTGCTGGGGCTGCTCATCACCGTGGTCGCCGGCATCGCCGGGGAACACGTGCTGCGGTGGCTCGGCATCGCCAGCGGGGTGGTCGTGCTCGCCGTCGGGGCCGGGCTGCTGGCCCGGTCACGCCACGCGCACCACCATCATCACGCCCATGAGCACGAACACCACCACCATTTGGGTACGCACAACGACCGTCCCCGCAGCCGCCTGAGCCTGGCCGGGCTGGGCGTCGCGGGTGGTCTCGTGCCGAGCCCGACCGCCCTGGTGGTGCTCCTCGCGGCGATCGGTCTCGGCCGCGGCGTCCTCGGCGTGACCCTGGTCCTGGCGTACGGCGCGGGAATGGCGGCCACCCTCACGGCGGCCGGGCTGCTCGTGCTGGAGATCCGCCGCCGCGGCCTCAAACGCTGGCCGCGACCCGGCCGCTGGGCGCACCGCCTGCAGCACGCCCTGCCCCCGGTGACCGCCGCCGTCATCCTCCTAGCCGGCGCCACCCTCATCCTCCGCGCCGCCACCTCCCTCACCTAACCGCCCCACCCCCCACCCCCCACCCCCCACTCCCGCGCC
>NZ_JBFBAZ010000009.1:0-122633 GCF_040682475.1 Hamadaea sp. NPDC051192 | reverse complement strand
GGACCGAGATCTTCGCGGACGGCGACTCGTGCGTGGCGCCGGTGTTGTCCCTGCGCGAGGCCGCTGAGGACGCGCATCTGGCGGCCCGGCAGACCTATGTGGACTTCGCCGGGACGACGCAGCCCGCGCCCGCGCCCCGCTTCTCGCGGACCCCGGCCGAGCTGACCCGGCCGCCTGCGAGGCCCGGCGAGCACACCGCGGAGGTGCTGCGCGACTGGCTGGGCTGACCCCCGCCGGACAGAGATCCAATATCGGACTTATGCTAGCTTTTCGTGCTCTTCGTCCGAATGCGAGATCTCGTGCTCAAGCTGGCAACGTGGTTCACGGCGGTGGCGGCGCTGCTCCTGGCGACCGCACCGGCGTCCGCCGCGCCCGGACAGGCCGACGCGTACGCCGTGCCCGACCGGACCTACCACTACCTGCACGTCGGCGACGTCCTGACAGCGCAGCTGACCGTCCGCAACCGGGGACCGCACAGCGCGGACATCGTGGTCGGCCGGCCGCGGGCGGACGGGTTCACCTTCCTGAGTTGGACCGGCTGCCCGCACGTCGTCGAGGGCACCTGCCACCGTTCCCTGGCCGTCGGCTCGTCGATCCACGTCGGCGTACGCATGCGGCTGCGCAGCGACAGCCCTGCCTCGCCGCATCTGGGCTTCACGGTCGCCGACGCGGCCGACCCGAACACCGGCGACGACGGCGTGACCCTGGCGGTCTGCGTCTACGAGTCGCACCAGTGCAGCCGTACGCTGTCCGGCCCGGCGCCGTTCCCGGCGTCCTCCCCATCGCCGTCGCCCGCCGCCACGCGGCTCGCCGTCGCCGCTGCGACCGCACCCTCGTCTGTCCCACCGTCGTCAGCCGCAGCCCAGCTCGCCGAGACCGCCTCGCCGTTACGGGGCGCATGGCTCGCCACGCTCGCCCCCGCGCTCATCCTGCTGACCGCCGCCTTCGTCTCGACCCGCTTCCGCCGCCCCCACTGAGTGCCGCGGCTGGCGGAATCTTTCGCCCGCACTGTGTCGTAAGCCGCTCCGGACGACATCACCAGGGCGAAGGATGCCTAGGAGATCGGCTCTCCGAACTCGGCGAGGCCGTTGCGGATGACGACCGCCCCGGAGTCGGACACCGTCTCGAACTGGACGACGCCGGGCGCGACCGGCCAGAACGAGTGCGTGATCTCCTGGCCCGGCAACACCGGCCGGCTGAACCGCACAGCCAGGCGGCGCAGCGTACGCGGATCGCCGCCGCCGACCGCCGTGATCGCGGCCCACGAGGTGAACGCCATCGTGCACAGTCCGTGCGCGATGATGCCCGGCAGCCCGGCTCGCCGGGCGATCCCGTCGTCGAGGTGGATCGGCATCGGATCACCGGCGGCCTCGGCGTACCGGTAGGTCTGGTCGGGATCGATCCGGGCAGTGACCGTGGTCGCCGGACGGCCCCGGAGCGCTTCGTCGAAATCGTGTGCGGGGGCGGGATCACCCGATGCCACACCGGTCCAGCCTCGGATGAAGGCCGTGATGACCTGCTCGTTGACGAGGTCGTCGCCCGCCTGAGTCGCCGTACGCACGACGACGCTGGTCCCGGACGCCTTCGGCAGCACGCCGACGACGGCTGCCGACGACCGGAGGTCCATCCCCGGCGTGATCGGCCGATGGATGCGGATGTCCTGTTCCCCGTGCAGAATCAGGGCCAGCGCCTCGATCGGGGCCGCACCCATGACCGCCTCGACGACGACCTCCCACACCGGCACGATCGCGAACACGGGCGGGGCCAGCTCACCCGATAGATGCTCGGGGATCGGATCGTTCGTCGCCTTCGCGTACGCGATCGTCTGGTCGGGCGTGATCACGAGACACCGCCGGACGGGCGGCTGAGCAGGACGGCGTCTCGTTCCAACTCGGCGGGGTCGGCGTTCCAGAGCACGACGGAGTCGATCGTGCTGCGCCGGTAGACCTCGTGCGGCGAGGTAACCGGCGGCAGCTCACCCGGCCGCCGCCACACCCACGCGGCGTCGAGATCCGTCCGGTGTGGACTGTCGATCGGCAGCCCGGCCTGCAAGCGCAGGTGCGCCGCCTCCAGATTGATTCCGGCGTGCCGCATCGCCATCCGGGCCACGTCACCACCCGGCGCCCGGCCGGCGACCTCCACGACGACCGGTACGCCGTCCCGCACGATCAGTTCGGTGTGGACGACCATCTCCGCGTACCCCAGCGCTGCGACCACGTGTTCGTTCAGCTCGTGGAGACTGTCGTACCGCACGCTCATACTGCCTATCGGGAGGTCGAGCAGCGGACCCAGGTAACGGCCGACCTGCACCGGTTCTACGTGCCTTGTGCGTACAACTGAATTGACGTGATGGCCCACGCCCAGGACGAACTCCTCGGCCTCCCAGCCCGCCTCGCCCTCGTGAGCCGCGAGCCAATCGCGCAGCTCAGCCACGGTGTGCAGGACGCGGACGCCGCGGGAGTTGGCCTCCTGCCGCGGCTTGACCACCACGGGCAGCCCCACGCGGGACAGGACCTCCGCGTCGACCCGCGCCACCACGGGCTCGAAAGCCACGAACCGGGGCACGGTGATCCCGGCCGCGGCCAGCTCGCGCTTCATCGTGACCTTGTCCAGATAATTCAACGGGTACGCCGGAAGCCGCGCCGCCAGCCCGAGGCCATCCCGGAGCCCGGCGCAGTCGGCGAGCGCGTATTCGTCGTTCGTGACCACCTCGTCCGGCCGGACCTCGGCGAGCGCGGCCGCCCAGTCCCCGCGATCGGCCCGGATCACCTGGGGTGGCTCGCCGCCCGCGTCCTCCCGGACTGCCGGCTCACCCGCCGACACGACGACGCACTCCGCCTCGGGAAAGACCTCGCGTAGGTCGGTCGTCAACGGCTGCCGCGCATGCAGAACCGCGATCTTCATGACGCTCCCTCGACTACCGCAACATCATGGTCAGTTTCACGCTGTCACAGCGGCGCGGAATTGACCATGATCATGGAGGATCTCACAGGCCTCCGTAGTGGCGAGCCATTCGCACCGCGACCTCGGGGCGCTGGTTCCAGAGCCGCTTCCGCACACCCCGGTGCGCCCGTTCCACAGCGCGCCGCCTCCACCGGCGAGGCAAACCCTCGATCTCGGTCACAACTCCCCTGATCTCGATATCCACACCGTACGGGGTCGCCTTGACCGACCGGACAATCGACCACGGTGCATGGAACCCCCGATGCCGCAGCGTCACACCGGTTTGGTCGACGGTAGCCGAAACGGCGTCGTAAGCGCCCGGCCCGTTCCGAAGGAACATGATCAACCCGAAGACCGCGAACAGAACTGGGAACAGCCACGCGCCGACCGAACTGATCATCGGGAGGACACCGATCACGAGAAGATTGAGGGCGAATACAACGGTCGTCACGAGACGCCAATGAACGAAGCCAAGGTGCAACTCCACAGGGATGTCGCCGCGCTCCGGGCCGATCGGCAGCTTCGCCACTTCCCGCAGCTGGGTTCCGGTCAGTCGCAGCCGACGGTGCTGGCGGCGGAGCGTGGCGATCAAGGCGACGGCCATCCCCGCGAACGCGATGATCGCGAACGGCTCCGGATTGGAGACCCAGCCCCGCACGTCGCCGACGATGCCGAACCCCGCGAAAGCCACCAGCCAGACCAGACCCAAGACGACCGGCAGGTAATCACGGTACTTCTGCCGGCGGGTGCGTCCGAGGGCTGCGACCGGATCTGGTTCGGACATGGCCCACAGGATACGAGGACTAGGCTCGGCTGGTGACTGACCTGCATGTGCTGCGCGTCTTCTGCGCGCCCGGCGACACCGGCGGCAACCGGCTCGGCGTCATCCTCGACGGCGAGCAGATCCCCGGGGAGCCCGATCGCCAGGAGGTGGCGCGGGAGCTGGGCTTCAGCGAGACCGTCTTCGTCGACGACCTCTCCGACGCCGTCCTCGACATCTACACGCCGAGCACCCGGCTGCCGTTCGCGGGGCATCCGCTGGTCGGCACGGCCTGGTTGCTGCGCCGCGAAGTGCATGCGCTGGAGTTGTTGCGCCCGGCCGCCGGCGAGGTGCCGACACGGCAGGAGGGCGAGCTGAGCTGGATCTCCAGCCCGCCGAGCTGGGCCACGGGGCGGCGTACGCAGCAGTTCGGGTCGGCCGAGGAGGTCGACGCGCTGCCCACCCCACCGCTGGGCGAGGGCTGGCTGTACGCCTGGGCCTGGGCGGACGAGGCCGTCGGCGAGGTCCGGGCGCGCGGCTTCCCTCGGCGCAACGACGGCATCGTGGAGGACGAGGCGACCGGCGCGGCCGCCATCACGCTGACCGGCGAGCTGAAGCGGGATCTGACCATCCGCCAGGGCATCGGTTCCCAGATCCTGACCCGCTACCTCGATCCCGAGACGGTCGAGCTGGGCGGCCGCGTCGTCCTGGACGAGGTACGCCGCCTCTGACCGGCGTCAACCCCGCTGGCCGCGCAGCAGGGCGCGGCCGAGCGTCGTGACCTGGTGCACCATGCGATTGCCGTCGCGGCGGCTCGTCAGCAGTCCCGCCTCGCGCAGCACGGCCGCCTGCTCGCTCGCCGACGCCACCGAGATGCCGGCCCGGCGAGCGAGATCGGTCGTGCTGCGTCCGTCGTCGGCCGTCGCGCTCAGCAGCACCGAACGGGTCTGGCCGATCAGCGCGGCCAGACCGGACCGGCGATCGGCAGCGGTGTCCGGCAACAGGTCGAAGCGCCGTTCGACCGGATACACGAGTACCGGGTCGGCGCTCTCCTCGAACATCGTCATCGGATGGCGGATACCGAAGTACGCCGGGACCAGCAGCAGGCCGCGGCCCTGCAGTGAGATCTCCTGATCGGGATGGCTGGGTACGCGCAGCTCCCCGTCGGAGTACTCGATCATCGGGCGCAGCCCGTCGAGCATCGCCGCCACCCCGCCGCCGGCCATCGTCCGGATGCGGATCGACCGGTCGTGCTCGACGGCCGCCTCGACGACGCGCCGATGCGGTGCAATGGCCAGTTGATGGAAGGTCCGGATCGTGTCGGTCAGCGAGCACAGGGCGGCCGATGAGCCTGCGGCGAGGTCGCGTACGCCGGGCTCCGCGTGCTGGGGAACCGACATCCGGCGCAGATCCCGCCGCAGGATGCCGACCGGCGTCGACCGCATCCGTTCGAGTCCGTCCTCCAGCTTGTGACCGGGCACGATCGGGTTCAGGAAGTCGGGGAAGAACCCCATGGTCGGCGTCAGCGCCGAGAGCAGACTCATCGCCGGGCTGAGGCCCGCGTTCCGCAGGGCACTGGCGGTCGCCCGCCGCCATCCCGTGAACAGCAGATCGCCTGGCTGACCTCGGAGCATGTGGATGCTCAGGATCAACTCCCACAGCGGATCAGCCGTCGGCGCGAGGCGTACGCGTGCCACGTCGGCGCTGGTGAAATAGATGCGCAGCATGAACGAGACTCCCCGTGTCGGTCACCCTCCGATGTTCGACGCTGGCCGATCCCGCCAGGTTGCGGAAGTGAACTGTCGGTTCGACGCCTTCAGTCGTTCAGTGGATGCCGGGCTGATGCCGAGCCGATGCCGAGGTCACCGTCGATCATGCCGACGAGCCACGCGGCCTCGTCGGCGGTGCCGATGGCGGCCGCGTCCCCGGGCTGGGCCGCGTAATGGCCGATCGCTGCGCGCAGGAAGTCGGGATTGACGAACAGCCAGCCGAGCGGGATGTCGACGGTCTCCTGCGCCAGCCCGAACACCGCCGACCCGGTGAGCACCAGGCGCACCGTCGCCGGCCGGTCGATCCGGCGCAGGTACGCGATCTCGTCCCAGCGCACGGTGTGCTGCCGGACGAGGTGCTGAATCGTGATCCCGGTCGGATCCAGCACCAGTCGCGGCCGGCAGAGGAAGAACAAAGAGACGGTGACCAGCAGCACCGACACGCCCATCACCGCCGCGAACGTCCAGTCGAAGGCGTCGCGGACGATTTCCGCCTCGTCACCGGACGGGGTGATCGGCACCAACTCGCCGAGCAGATCGGCGCCGAAGATCGCGAACCCGGCCGCGCCTGGGCTCGCCGGGACGACGAAACAGCACCAACGGAACAGCGGTCCATCGAAGGGCGCTGGAGGTCACGCCCTAAGGTACGCCAGCACGGCAAGGACTCGCCGATGCTGATCACTGTCCTGCGGGAGTTGGAGCTTGAGGAAGATGTTGGAGACGTGCTTCTCCACCGCACCTTCGGTGACCACCAGGCGCTTGGCGATCGCCGTGTTCGACGAGCCCTCCGCCATCAGGCCCAGCACCTCGCGTTCGCGCGGGGTCAGCTCGCCGAGCGGATCGGCCCGGCGGCGCATCATGAGCTGGGCGACGACCTGCGGATCCAGGACGGTGCCGCCGGACGCCACCCGGTCGAGCGCGTCGAGGAAGCCGTCCACGTCGACGACCGCGTCCTTGAGCAGATAACCGACCGCTCCGCTCGCGTCGGCCAGCAGATCGTCGGCGTACGCGAGCTCCACGTATTGCGACAGGACGAGGATCGGCGTCTTCGGCGCCTTGCGGCGTACCTCGACGGCGGCGCGCAGGCCCTCGTCGGTGTGTGACGGGGGCATCCGGACGTCGACCACGCTGATGTCCGGTTTCAGCGACAACGCCGCCTCGACGTAGGACGGGCCGTCGGCGACTGCCGCGACGACCTCGTGACCGGCCTCGGCCAAAAGCCGGACGAGGCCCTCTCGGAGGAGGACCCCGTCCTCGGCGACGATGACACGCACGCCGTAGAGCGTAGCGAATCGGTCAGACCGGCACCTCGGCGATCACCACCGTGGGCCCGCCGGCCGGCGAGTCGACCGCGAATTCGCCGTCTACTGTGGTGAGACGATCGGCCAGCCCGGCCAGCCCGTGGCCCTTCGCCGGATGGGCGCCGCCCTGGCCGTTGTCGGAGATCATCACGTAGACGCGGCCGTCCCGCCGGGTCAGCGTGAGCCGGGCCGCCGTCGCCGTGCTGTGCTTGGCCACGTTCGCCAGCGCCTCGGCGGCGGTGAAGTACAGCACATTCTCGATCTGGGCGGGCAGCCGTTCGGTGACCTCCAGCGTCACGTCGACCGGCACTGTCGAGCGGCTGGCCAGGGTGGTCAGCGCGGCCGGCAGGCCGCGGTCGGCGAGGATGGGCGGGGCGATGCCCCGCGACAGCGCCCGCAGCTCGTCGAGCGTCTCCTTGGCCTGGCCGAGCGCGTCGTCGATGGTGAGCGCGGCGGCCTCGGGGTCGCTGTCGAGCTGCCGTCGGGCCCGGCTCAGCTCCATCGCGAGCCGGATGAGCCGCTGCTGCGGCCCGTCGTGGATGTCGCGCTCCAGCTTGCGCAGCGCGGTCGCCTCGGCCGACACGGCGGCCGCCCGGCTGGCGGTCAGGTCCTCGATCCGGCCCTGGATCTCGGCCAGCCGGGTCAGCAGCAGCTGGGCGAACGAGGCGTGCGCGACGGCCGCGAAGCGCTGCACGAAGTAGACCGTGAGCAGGCAGAAGATGCCGAGGTAGGTGTAGTAGAGAACCTCGTTGTGCCGGGTGTACTCGCCGAACAGGACCTCGACCACCGGGTTGGTGTAGTCGTCGGTGTACGGCAGGTACCGCTCCCAGTACCAGTAGGTCAGGCCGCCCAGGGCCGCCGCCCACCAGGCGACCGTCAGCACGAAGGAGAAGATGGCGACCGGCAGGTTCAGGAAGCCGTGCAGCAGGTCCAGCCACGACTGTCCCGAGCGCATCGGGTTGGTGATCCGGCGGAACCAGCCGGCGTTCTCGGGGGCCTTCCGGTACACCGGTCGCGGCGTCTTGTGCCCCGACCACACCTGTAGGCGTACCCGTTGGAGATCGGCGAAGCCGCGCGCGAGCAGCAACGCGAACGCGAGAATCGCGAACCCGAGGACGATCACCAGCGTGCCGATCCCCAGCCAGAAGAACGGGATCACCAGGACGAAGGTGATGACGGCCACCGGCAGCGACAGCAGGTTGTACGCGGCGTCGGAGCCGAGACGGCGGAAGATCCTCATGGCCACAACGCTAAGGCCTGTACTAGTACGCGAGACATCCCGCCGCCCGGCGTCCTCATGGTGGGGTTATCCCTACCGACTGCACTTCTGGCGGCTCACCCGAGAGATTCCCCGGCGGCAGTCATGCCCGCGGCGAAGCGCTGCATCTCGACCCGCTGCTGGGTCTGGCCGCCCTCGTGACCGTTGTACGGCCAGACGACGATCTCCTTCTCCGCCGCGTAGTGGTTGTACGCCGCGTAGACCGTCGACGGCGGGCAGATCGCGTCCATCAGCGCGACCGAGAACAGCGCCGGCGCGGTGGCCCGCGTCGCGAAGTTGACCCCGTCGAAGTAGCTGAGCGTGGTGAAGACCTGGTCGACGTCGTGCCGGTGGGCCTTCAGGTACGTGACGATCTCCGAGTAGGGCGCGCCGTCGGTGATCTCCGTCGCGTGGCGGTAGTGGCATAGGAACGGGACGTTCGGCATCGCGGCCACCAGTCCGTCGACGAGCCCGGCGACCGCGATCGTGATGCCGCCGCCCTGGCTGTCGCCGGTGACGACGACCCGGTCGGCGTCGACCCGCGGATGCGCCCGTACGGTGTCGACCGCGCGGACGGCGTCGGAGAACACCCGGCGGTAGTAGTACGTCTCCGGGTCGCCGATGCCCCGCGTCATGAACCCGGGAGCCTGCGGAGCGCCCGAGGCGTCGGGGTCGGCGGTGTCGCCCGGGTACGCCGGGTTGTAGCCCTGGCCGCGGGTGTCCATGAGCAGGTGGGCGTATCCGGCGGCGCTCCAGTGCAGCCAGTCGTGCGGCAGCCCGCGCCCGCCGCTGTAGCCGAGGTAGTTCACGACGCAGGGCAGCGGGCCCTCGATGTGCTTGGGCAGCAGGAACCAGGCCTTCACCGGCTGGCCGGCGTACCCGCTGAAGGTCACGTCGAACACGTCGACGGTCGCCAGTCCGGCGTCGTAGGGGGTGAAGACCGCGTCGGCGGCGGCCTCACGGGACATCGTCAAAGTCTTCGCCCAGAAGGCGTCGAAGTCGGCGGGTTCGACGCGGTCGGGGCGGTATTCACGGAGGCGATCGAGAGGCCAGTCGACGAACACGGGCCGCTCCTTTCGGGGAGAGGGGATCTTGAGACACCCTAAACCCCACGTTCAGCTGGAGTTATTGCAACTAACTTGCAATAGCGTCCGACCCGGTTTTAGGCTGCCGTCATGGTCATCTCTCGGCTCCGCCGTGTCCTCACCATTCCGACACTTGTGCTACTCGCAACCGGTACCACGCTAGCCGCCTGCGGCGAGTCCGGCGACACCGGCAGCGGATCGGGTTTGCGCATCGTGACCACCGTCGCCCCCATCACCTCGATCGCCGCCGCCGTGGCGGGCGACAAGGCGCGGATCGACGGGCTGGTCCCCGAGGGCACCAACTCGCACACCTTCGAGCCGCCGCCGAGCGCGGCGAAGGTGCTGAGCAAGGCCGACATCGTCTTCGTCAACGGCCTCAAGCTGGAGGAGCCGACCAAGGAGCTGGCCGAGACCAACCTCAAGAAGGGCGCCAAGATCGTCGAGATCGGCACGACGGTGCTGCCCGAGAGCGACTACATCTACGACTTCTCCTTCCCGAAGGAGGACGGCAAGCCGAACCCGCACCTGTGGACCGACCCCACGTACGCGATCAAGTACGCCGCCGTCATCCGCGACACCCTGGTGCAGGCCGACTCCGCCAACGCCGAGGCGTACAAGGCGAACTACACCGCGTTCGAGACCAAGGCGAAGGAGCTGGACGCCGCCCTCCGGGCCGACCAGGACACGATTCCGGGCGGCCACCGGGAACTGCTGACCTATCACGACGCGTACGCATACTTCGCGAAGACGTACGGTTGGAAGGTGATCGGCGCGATCCAGCCGCAGAACTTCGAGGATCCCACCCCGAAGGAGGTGGCCGCGCTGATCGACCAGATCAAGGCGGAGAAGGTCCCCGTCATCTTCGGCTCCGAGGTGTTCCCGTCCGATGTGCTGGCCGAGATCGGCCGCTCGACCGGCGCCCGCTACGAGGACACGCTGCGCGACGACGACCTGCCGGGCAAGCCGGGCGAGACCGACCACTCGTGGCTGGGCCTGATGCGCTACGACTACGTCACGATGATCAAGGGGCTGGGCGGCAACCCGGCCAAGCTCCAGGCGCTCGACATCGCGATCGCCACGCCGGACAAGGCGGACTACCCGCAATGACCGGCGTCGACGCGGCCGAGCGCGGCGAGGAACTGGTCCGCCTCGCCGGAGTGCACTTCGGCTACGACCACCACGCCGTGCTCCGCGGCGTCGACCTGAGCGTGTGCGAGCGGGACTTCATCGGCGTCGTCGGGCCGTCCGGCTCGGGCAAGACCACGCTCCTGCGGCTCCTGCTCGGCACCAACAAGCCGCAGCACGGGTCCATCACCCGCAAGCCCGGGGTGGCCGTCGGCTACGTGCCGCAGCTCGAGACGGTGAACTGGAACTTCCCCGTCACCGTGGCCGAGTGCGTACTGATGGCTCGCAAGCAGCGCGGTCTGCCGTGGCCGAGCCGGACGGACAAGGCCGACATCGCGGCGGTCCTCGACCGGCTCGGCATCGGGCACCTGGCGAACCGGCACATCCGGGAGCTGTCCGGCGGCCAGCAGCAGCGCATGTTCATCGCCCGCGCGCTGCTACGCCGCCCGCGCCTGCTGCTCATGGACGAACCGACGTCCGGTGTGGACGTGGCGAGCCGCCACGACATGCTGCACCTGCTGACGGATCTGCACGCCGAGGGCGTCGCCATCCTGATCACCACCCACGACCTCAACGGCGTGGCGTCCCACCTGCCCCGGCTCGTGGCCGTCCACGGCCGCATCGTCGCCGAGGGCACGCCGCGCGAGGTCATCACGCCGCCGGTGCTCGAGGAGACCTTCGGCGCGCCGATGCAGGTCCTGGAACATCTCGGCATGCCCGTCGTCCTCGACCTCGAAGGCAACCTGACCCCCTCCGGGAGCTCCTGATGGACGTGCTGCTCGATCCGTTCACCTACCCGTTCTTCGTCAAGGGCCTGATCGTCGCCACCATGGCCGGCGGGCTCTGCGGGCTCATCGGCGTCTTCATCACGCTGCGCGGGATGAGTTACATCGGGCACGGGCTGTCGCACGCCATCTTCGGCGGCTTCGCGGCCAGCTCGATCATCGCCGTGAACTACTACCTCGGCGCGGGCCTGTGGGGCCTGGCATCGGCGCTGGCGATCAACTCGGTCACCAAGCGGCGGCGCATCGGCGCGGACGCGGCGATCGGCGTCATCACGACAGCCTCGTTCGCGCTCGGTGTGGCGTTGCTGAAGTTCTACGGCGCCAAGGGGCCGAGCTTCGACGCCGCGCTGTTCGGCAGCGTACTGGGGATCACCTACACCGACATGTGGATCCTCGCCGGGGTCTTCCTGTTCGCCGGGCTCGTCGTCTTCCTCAACTACCGGTCGCTGCTGTTCGCGACGTTCGACCCGGACGTGGCCGACGTGAGCGGCGTACGCGTGGCGCGGGTGGACGCGCTGCTGATGCTGGTGCTGTCGCTGTCGATCCTGGCCACGCTGACCGTCATCGGTGTGACGCTCGTCGCCGCGACGCTCGTCGTGCCCGCGGTCGTCGCCCGGATGCTGACCAACCGGTTCTCCCGCATGCTCGTGCTCTCCACGATCATCGGCGCGACCTGCGGCTTCGTCGGCATGTACCTGAGCTACCACCTCGACGTCCCGTCCGGCACGACGATCGTGCTGACCGGCGCGGCGGTGTTCGGCGCGGTCATGCTGATCACCGGCGGGCGGCGGCTCCAGCGGGCCGGGCAGCTCGACACGCACACGGCCTGAGGGCATCATGAGGATATGAGGGCCATCGACACCGCCCACCCCAGTTGACCTAGGGTCTACTACGCCCTCCGCGCCTGCGACGAGGGCATCCTCTTCTATCCGCTCTACGCGCTGCTGTTCGCCCAGTCCGGGCTCACGGCCGCGCAGATCTCCTCGCTCTTCGCGATCTGGTGCGTCGTCTCGTTCGCGTTCGAGGTCCCGTCCGGTGCGTGGGCCGACACCTTCTCGCGTCGCCGCCTGCTCGCCTTCGGCGCACTGGTACGCGCAACGGGCTTCCTGATCTGGGGAGTCCTCCCCACCTACCCGGGGTTCGCCGTCGGATTCGCCTGCTGGGCGTTCTGTGGCGCGGTGAACTCCGGTGCGAAGGAAGCGCTGCTGTACGACGCGCTGTCCGACACCGGGACGGAGCACCGGTACACCGCGATCGTCGCCCGGGCCGAGACGGTGGCGATGCTGTCGATGCTCGCCGCGACGGCGCTGGCGACCCCGGTGCTCGCCATCGGCGGCTTCGGCCTGATCACCACCGGCAGCGTCCTCGCCTGCCTCGGCAGCGCCTGGGCCGCGCTGCGGCTGCCGGATCGTCCCGTATCGACGGCGTCGTCCGAGGCGTACTGGGCCGCGCTGCGCGCCGGTCTCCACGAGGTACGCCGAGACCGCGCCATCCGGCGAGCGGTCGTCGTCGCGGCGGCAGTCCCCACGTTGACCTCGCTGGACGAGTACGTCAGCCTCCTCGTGCACGACCTCGGGGTGGCTGTCGTCGGCGTACCGCTGGCAGTCGCCGTGATGGTGGCGGGCATGGCGGCCGGCAGCATGCTGGCCGAGCGCCACTCTGCCGCCCGGCCCCGGCGGATCGGGCTCGCCGTCGCGGGCGCGGGGCTGGCGCTCGGGATCGGCGCTGTCAGCGGCAGCGTCTGGGGACTCGTGCCGATCGCGGCCGGATACGGCCTGCTCCAGCTCGCCTCGGTGCTCACCGAAGCACGGCTGCAGGAACGGATGAGCGGCGACGCCCGAGCCACCGTTCTGTCGGTGTCCGGGCTCGGCGTCGACATCGGGGCGCTCGCGGTGTACGCCTCCTTCGGCATCGGCTCGCACTGGTTCGGCACCGCCCAGCTGACGGCGACGTTCACCGTGCCCATCCTGGTCGTCGCGGTTCTCGCGGCCCGCTGGCTGCCCGCCCATCGGGCGTACGCCCACAGCACCTCCGGCCCACCGGTACCGCCTCCGCCCGTACCGGACCGGCCGTCGGCACCGCCGCCTTAGGCGGACCGCCCCACGACACCGCCGCCATCCACCGGGCGTCTGTGATCTCCGGATTCCCACGTACGTATCCGGATCAAGATCAGGTGGGTGGGAGTCCGGAAATCAGTCCGCGCACCCCGTCCCACCGGGCGGGCGCGACCGGGCGCAGGTGCGGGCGCACTCGGGACGGGCGAGGCCGGACGCGCGGAAAGCCGGTGGCGTGCCCCGGCAGAATGGGGCGCATGGGTGTGGCGAGAGGCTTCGAGCCGGTCGAGGCGGCGTACCGGGATCTGCTGAGCAGTGGGGCCGAGTCCGGCTCAGGCCTCGCCGTGATCTACGACGGCCGCGTGGTCGTCGACCTCGTCGGCGGCGTGGTCACTCGGGACACTCTGGTGAACACGTACTCCGTGAGCAAGCCGTTCGCCGCGTACTGCCTGCTCCTGCTCGTCGACCGAGGGCGGGCCGACCTCGACGACCCGGTACGCGAGCACTGGCCGGAGTTCCGCGGCGAGGCGACTCTTCGCCACGTCCTCGCGCACACCGCCGGGTTGCCGGTGTTCCCGGTGTCACGGACGGCCGAGGCGCTGAGGGACTGGGATCTGCTGTGCGGTGACCTGGCCGCCGCTACTCCGATGTGGACACCGGGTGAGGTGGCCGCCGAGCACGCGCTGACCTACGGCCACCTCCTCGGCGAGCTGGTACGCCGCATCGACGGGCGTACGCTCGGCGCGTTCCTGCGGCAGGAGGTCGCCGGACCCTGGGAGCTGGATCTGGGGTTCGGGCTTTCCCCCGCCGACGAGGCCCGGTGCGCCGATCTCGCGTACGGCGATCCGGACTGGCCCGTGACGATCCTCGGCGAGCCCGGTTCCCTGAAGGCGCAGGCGCTCGGCAACCCGGCGGGCTGCCTCGATCTGGCCGTGCTGAACGGAGAACTCTGGCGGAGCACCGAGGTTCCGGCGGTCAACCTCCACGCGACGGCGCTCGGCGTGGCCCGGTTCTACGCCGAGCTGATGCGCAGCACGAAGGAGGTCGTCGCCGAGGCCGTCCGGGTGCAACACGACGGTGTCGACCGGGTGCTGGACCGGCCCGTGCTGTGGGGGCTGGGCGTACAGGTGGAGGACGACGGCAGCTGGGGCATGGGCGGCATCGGCGGGAACTGCGGGTTCGCCGACCCCGTGCGCGGGTACGCCTTCGGCTACGTGACGAGGCACCTGGCCGGGTTCGAACGGGTCGACCGCCTGGTCGACGTCCTCAACGACTGCCTGTGAGCCGACTACCGGTGAAACGACTCCCCGTGAGACCGCTCCCGGTGGGATCGCGCTCGGTGAGACCGCTCCCCGTGAGCCGGCTGCCCGTGGGACCAGTACCGGTAAGGGTCGCGTACACGATCACGTTGTCCAAATAGGACCGAGTCGCGCCGTCGAACCGGCCGCCGCACGTGATCAGCCGTAGCAACGCCGTCGACGCCACCCGATGCACCTCCGGGGCCGGGAACTCGTCCTTGGCGACGAGGCGTACGCCGTCCACCGTGAACACGGCAGTCGTCCCGTCTCCCCGATCCACGAAGACGTCGTCCCCTTTGCGCAGTTCGCCGAGCCGGAAGAAGACGGCCGGCCCGGACGCGCGGGAGTCGACGTGGCCGACGAGCACCGCGCTACCTGCCTCCCCGGGGCTCGGCCCGTAGCGGTACCAGCCCGCGAGGTCGGGCGTGTGCAGCGGCGGCACTTCGATCGAGCCGTTGGCCGCGACACCCGTCTCGACGATCCGCGCGTCCACCCCGATCACCGGTACGCGCACCGCCACCGGCGAGGACCGGCTCAGCAACCGGCCCGACCCGTCGACGGTGTATCCGCCCGGAATCTGCGCCGGGCTCGGCAGCGGCGGCCGGGCGGGCATGACGACGAAGGCGGCGGCCAGCGTGCCGACGCCGGTGAGCGCGAACAGCCAGGCGAGCAGCGGGAGGAGCCGTCTCATCGACGGGCCAGCCGCCACACGGCCACCGACGCCGCGAGCAGGAGGATGCCGACGACCAGCAGGGTGTCGGACGGGCCGCCCATCGTCGAACCGCCGCCGCCCATCGGGCCGAGGACGGTGGCGACGACCACGGAGGCCGTGAAGCCGGTGCCGTCGCCGCACGTGCCGCCGAGCGCGTACGTGCCGGGCTGGGTCTCGGCCGGAATGGTCAGCGTCACCGACCACTCCCTCGGATTCTTCGCTGAGGCGAGCATCGGCATGTTGGACGCCCCGTCGAGGGTCGTCGCCGAGATCGACGCGCTGGTGGCGGCGGCTGGGCAGGTCGCGACCACGTCGACCTGCGCGCCCGGCCGCACCGGATTCGGATCGACCTGCGCCTCCGCCGCCGACCCCGCCGACCCCGCCAAAGCCGTCGAGCCCACGGACCCCGCCGAGCCCGCGCGCGCCGACAAAGACGACGCCGACGCCGCGGTCCCAGCCGACGAAGCCGACAACGACCCCGCTGAACGGGCAGGAGAAGCGGCCGCGGGAAACGCGTACGCGAGGAACAGACCGAACAAGGCGGCCGCGACGAGCCGGAAAGGCAGCCCAGCGCTCATAGCGGTCCCCTTCGCCATGGACACGTCGGCCCCGAACGAGCTGGCACATCCGACAGTAAGCGCAACAACCGCGCCAATACCGCGTTTCGCGAGAAATCCTCGACGGTGACAGCGACTACGATCATCTACGTGCCCCGTACAGTGACGCTGGCCCTCCTGGACGCCGACGGTGCCCTGCTGGGCGCTCTGCCGCCGGTCGAGGTCGAGGTGCCGTGGTGGCAGGAGACCGCGAGCGTGATCGCGGCCGTCCAGGAGCGCTTCGGCCTCGACGTCTCGGTCCTCCGGCTGCTGCACGCCCCGGAGCACTTCCCGGGCGGCGAGGTCACCTATCTGGCCCAGACGACCGACCAGCCGGCCGACCTGCCCGCCACCAGGGCTGTCGACGTCGATCTGAGCGATCACCCGTTGCGGCCGGACTACGCCAAGCCCGGCGGGCCGGACCGCAGTCTCGACTGGGCCGCCGAGCGGCTGCACGAGCTGGAGTTCGGGCCGATCGGCGCCGCGACCCAGATGCGTACCTGGAATCTGAGCGCGATCTGGCGGCTGGAGGCGGCCGCCGGGACGGTCTGGCTCAAGCAGGTCCCGGCGTTCTTCGCGCACGAGCCCGTGGTGCTGCGCTGGCTCGCGGCTGAGGGCTTCGGGCTGTCCGTGCCCATCCAGCTCGCCACCGACGGCAGCCGGATGCTGCTCGCCGAGCTGCCCGGGGTGGATCTCTACGCGGCCGGCCTCGGCGTCCGCGCGTCGATCGCCGCGACCCACCACCACATCCAGATCGAGGCGGCGGCGGAGGTCACCCGGCTCATCGGCCTCGGGGTCCCCGACCTCCGCGGCCCGCGCCTGACCGAGGTCGTCACCCGGGTCACCGACTGGTACGCCGAAAGCGATCCGGCGCTCGAAGCGCTCGTCGCGGGTCTGCCCGAGCGGTGGGCCGCGATCGACGAGTGCGGGCTGCCCGACACCCTCGTCCACGGGGATCTGCACCCCGGCAACGCCCGCGGCGACGAGGTCCACCAGGCGATCCTGGACTGGGGCGACTCGTTCGTCGGCCATCCGGGCTTCGACATCCTCCGGATGACCGAGCGCGTGACCGAGCCCGACGCGGCCGCGCTGATCGAGGCGTGGGCGACGCGCTGGCAGCACGCCGTGCCCGGCTGCGACCCGGTGAAGGCGATCGACCTGCTGCGCCCGGTGGCCGCGCTGCGCAACGCCGCCACGTACGCCCGGTTCCTGGCCAACATCGAGCCGTCCGAGCACCCGTACCACGCGGGGGACGTGCCGTTCTGGCTCGGGCAGGCGGCTCTCGCGGCTTGACCGATCCAGCTGCTATGGTTGATCACATGGACTCTCGCGTCCTCATTCTGTATCGATGGCGGCTGTCGACGTTCTCCAGCTGATCCGTCCGTACCACCCTTTTCTCTTTTTCCTTTTCCCGCGTGGCCCCACTGCGCCCGCGTGCCTCCGAAAGGCTTCTGCCATGTCTGAGAACGTCATGCCCGAAATCGTCATGCCCGCGAACGTCATGCTCACCGGCGACCGCCCGACCGGCAAACTCCACCTCGGGCACTACGTCGGCTCCATCGCCAACCGAGTCCGCCTGCAGCACGCGTACAACAGCTTCTTCATCATCGCGGACCTGCACATGCTGACGACCAAGAACAGCCGCGCGGACATCGAGCGGTCGGCCGGCAACGCGCGGGACATGGTGCTGGACATGCTCGCGGCGGGGATCGAGCCGGAGAGCGCGACCTTCTACCTGCAGTCGGCCATCCCCGAGGTCGGTGACCTGAACACGCTGTTCCAGAACCTCGTGACGGTGCCCCGGTTGGAGCGGGTGCCGTCGCTGAAGGACATGGCGCGCGACTCTGGCAAGGACGAGATGCCCTACGGCCTGCTCGGCTACCCGGTCCTCCAGGCGGCCGACATCCTATGTGTCAAGGCGACCGCCGTCCCGGTGGGCAAGGACAACGCGGCGCACGTCGAGGTCACCCGGGAGATCGCCCGGCGGTTCAACCACCTCTACGGCGACACGTTCCCGGTGCCGGAGCTGATCCACGCCGACGTCCCGACCCTGGTGGGCACGGACGGGCAGGCGAAGATGAGCAAGAGCATCGGCAACACGATCCTGCTGTCCGACGACGCCGCAGCGGTACGCCGTCGCGTCATGGGCATGTACACCGACCCGGATCGGGTGCGAGCCGACGTCCCGGGCAAGGTCGAGGGCAACCCGGTGTTCATCTACCACGACGCCTTCAACGACGACAAGGCGCAGGTCGAAGACCTGAAGGAGCGGTACCGCACCGGCCGGGTGGGCGACGTGGAGGTGAAGGAGAAGCTGGCCGCCGCGCTCAACCGGTTCCTGGACCCGATGCGCGAACGCCGCGCCAAGTACGCCGCCGAACCCGGCCTGGTCGACCAGTTGATCGTCGAGGGCACCGAGCGTACGCGGGAAGTGGTGCGGCAGACCGTCTTCGACGCGCGTAAGGCGATGGGGCTGACCTCCACGTTCCAGGCGATCCGCCGCAAGGCGCAGGCGACCACGAAGTCACGGTGACCTTGACGGTTCGGGGCGTGGCGAGTTCACGCCCCGAACCGGTGCCGCTGTTCTCCACCGTCAGCTTCACGCGCTGTTCATGTGGCTGTGAACCGTCGGTACCCCGGGTGCCGAGTCGCTGCTGGAACGTGACGGACGTGACTTCCTCCGTATCCCGCCGCGGCGTACTGCGGGCCTCCGCCGCGGGCGGCCTCGGGATCGCCCTGGCCGGCAGCATCCCCGCCATCGCCGGTCCGGCCGCGGCGCACGCACCCGCCGCGGGCTACGGACCTCTCGTACCCGACCCGGCCGGCCTGCTGGCGCTGCCCGCCGGATTCGCTTACACCGTCGTCGCGTACGCCGGCCAGACGCGGCTGGAGACCGGCCAGCTCACTCCGAGCGACGCCGATGGGACGGCGTTCTTCCGGGGTCATCGGGGTGCGGGCGCGCTGGTCAACAACCACGAGATCGGCGGCAGCGAACCGTTCCGCGTACCGGCGCTGGCCGGGCTCGCCTATGACCCCGGCGCGGGCGGCGGGACGACCACCATCGACGTCGACCACGACGGCAACCGGATCGGCGATTACGTCTCCCTCGCCGGGACGCACAACAACTGCGCCGGCGGGCGTACGCCCTGGAACACCTGGCTGACCTGCGAGGAGACCGAGCAGCGCAAGGGCGGGATCTTCCTGCGGGATCACGGCTACGTCTTCGAGGTCGACCCGTTCGACCGGGAGGCGAACTACGATCCGGTGCCGCTGAAGTTCCTCGGCCGCTACTCGCACGAGGCGGTCGCGGTGAACCCGCGCAACAACGAGATCTACCTGACCGAGGACGCCTCCGGCCCGCTCGGGCTCTACTTCCGCTGGAGGCCGCCGCGCGGATTCCGGGGCCGCAAAGGCGCGCTGCGCGAGCTGGCCCTCAGCGAGGGCGGTGCGACCGCGGGCCGGCTCCAGGCGATGCGGGCCCGCCACGGCAAGACGCACATCACCGATCTCTCCGCCGCGACCAGACCCGGTACGCGATACCAGGTGGACTGGGTGGACGTGCCGGACCGCGACGCCCGCACGACCTCGGTACGCCAGCAGTTCACCGACGACGAGGTGACCCGCAGCCGCAAGCTGGAAGGCGCGTGGTGGGGCGACGGCGGCGCGTATTTCGTCGCGAGCTACGCCCGGGCCGCCGACGGCAGCGTCAACGAGCACGACGGCCAGGTCTGGTTCTACGACCCCGAGGACGAGACGATCACGCTCAAGACGATCTTCGGCGTGAACCCCGATCCCAGTGCCGAGGGGAACTTCGACGGGCCGGACAACATCACGGTCTCCCCCTACGGCGGGGTCATCCTCGCCGAGGACGGCGAAGGTCTGTCGCACCTGGTCGGGGTGGACGAGCACGGCGCCGCCTTCGCGCTCGCCCGCAACGAGCTGAACGACAGCGAGTTCACCGGACCGACGTTCAGCCCGGACGGCCGGATCCTGTTCGCCAACATCCAGTCGCCCGGGATCGTCTTCGCCATCACCGGCCCGTGGGGCCGCGTCCGCTAAACCGGCTGCCGCTCCACGTCGGCGTCCTCGGCGAGGTCGGCGAAGGCCAGCTTCATCGGCGGACCGAGCTTCGCCGGCTGCCAACCGCGGGCCAGGGCTTCGCGGATGCTCGCGGCCACCATCGCCGGGCGTACCGCGCCGGTGGGATGGCCGAGCCAGTTACCGGGATGCGCCCACGGCATGGACACGACCAGGAGACCACCCGGTCCGGCGGCCGGCTCCGCCACGAAGATCAGCGGCGTCCAGCCGTTGCCCTGGCAGTAGGTGGGCCGACGGCGGACCGTCCAGCGGAACTGGACGCCGTCGACGACGATGCGCCGGGATCCCTTGCGGGCCACCGTCATTGCGCCTCCTACCAGCATGACCTAGGGACGATCAGCACCGTACGCGGCCGCCCGGCCGACCGCGACGGAATTCCGCGCCCTACAGGGCTGCTTGGCAGTCGTGGCGCGGCTCGACGCGGGTGGCCAGGCCGCGCAATCCGTTGGCGGCGGCCCGCCGGAGCCCGCCGAACCGGGGCTGCCGGGGCGTACGGATCCGTTGTGGACGGTCGGGGACGACGGGCGCGTCGGGCCGCGCCGAGGCGAGGTGTTCTTCGGTCTGCTGACGGGCGAGAATGAACGCAGCGGGGAACTGCATCAGGACCTCCTGGAAGAGACCGGGCCGGTCGAGGCCCGGACGATCAGTTCGGTGGGCAGCACGACCTGCCCGGTGGGCGGCGCGGATTCGGGGTCGAGCAACAGCTCCCCCGCGATCCGGCCGCGGTCGGCGGCGGGCTGGCGTACGGTCGTCAGCCCGGCGGTGGCGGCCTCGGGGATGTCGTCGAACCCGATCACCGAGATGTCCCGGCCCGGCACGAGCCCGCGCTGGGTCAGGGCGTCGAGCACGCCGAGCGCCAGCAGGTCGGTCAGCGCCACGATCGCCGTCGGCCGCTCTTCGCGATCCAACGTGTACGCAGCCGCAGCGGCCCCGTCCGCACGGGCGTTTCCGGCCGCGTTGATCGTGATGATCTCGTCGAACGGGACCCCGGCCTGGCCGAGCGCTTCGGCGTAGCCGCGCAGGCGTTCGCGGCTGACGTAGTAGGGCACCGCATCTGGATCGGTCAAGGAAACCGGATGATTCTCCCGTTCGGGGATCAACCAGTCGCTGACCACGGCGATCCGGCGGTGGCCGAGGCGGACCAGGTGCTCGCCGGCCGCCCGGGTCGCGGCGGCCTCGTCGATGCCGACGAACAGCCGGCCCTCGTCCCGGTGCTCACCGGTGACGATGGGCAGCCCCCGCGCCTCCGCCGCCGCCCAGGCGGCATGCCAGTCGGGGATGCAGTAGGAGCAGAAGCCGTCCACGACCGCGCTCTGCACCATCGACGCGGCAGTCTCCTCATTGCTCGCCGACAACGGGAGCAGCAGCAGCCCGGTGTCATGGCGTTGGGCCGCAGCGGCCAATCCGGCCAGGAACTGCACGGCGAACGGGTCGGTGAAGGCGAACCGCAGGTCGTCGGTGAACAGCACGCCGATCGCGCCCACCGTCCCGGTACGCAACGAGCGCGCGCCCGGGTGCGGGCCGGCGTACCCGAGGCGACGGGCGGTCGCCAGGATCTTGTCGCGCAGATGCGGGGACAGCTGATCCGGGCGGCTGTACGCGTTCGACACCGTGCTGCGGGAGACCCCCAGCTCGTCGGCGATCGTCTGCAACGTCGGCTTCACCACGGCTGCCCTTCTGCGATGCCTTCTGTATCGATCCAGTGCTCTCTGAATCGATACAGTACGCTCACCGCCGAAGCTTGGCAACCACCCAGGTCAATGCGGCCGAGGCCGCCACCGCGCAGAGCACGCCGATCCCGTCGTTGCTCAGATCGCCGACGGTCAAGGCGGCGATCTCGGCGATCGGCGGCACCAGGGCCACCAGCGCGAACGCCCCGGCCGAGGCGGCGAGCAGCCCGACCTTCCAGCCGTTCAAGGGGCGGGCGACGAGCAGCAGCACCCACCAGGCGACCAGGAACAGCGTCAGCGTCGCCGTCGACCGGTCGGCCTCCAGCGAGGTCCCGCCGACCGCCCGGGCGAGGGCGTACGCCACGAAGGTGGCCGTCGCGCAGGCGATCCCGGCCGGGATGGCGAACCGCAGTACGCGCGGCACGAAGCCGGGCCGGGCGCGTTCGTTCGACGGCGCCAGGGCCAGGAAGAAGCCGGGGATGCCGATGGTCAGCGACGCCACGAGGGTGACGTGCCGGGGCAGGAACGGAAAGGGCAGCTGAGCCACCCCGACCGCCAGCGCCAGCAGGATCGAGTACGCCGTCTTCGTGAGGAACAGGTTGGCGACGCGCTCGATGTTGGCCAGCACCCGGCGGCCCTCCCCGAGGACCGACGGCAGCACCGAGAAGTCGTCGTCGAGCAGCACCACCTTGGCCACCGCCCGGGTCGCGCCGCTGCCGGAGCCCATGCCGATGCCGAGGTCTGCCTCCTTCAGCGCGAGCGCGTCGTTGACCCCGTCACCGGTCATCGCGACGACGTGGCCCCGGCCTCGCAGCGCCTCGACGAACTCCCGCTTCTGTTGCGGCGTGACCCGGCCGAAGACCGCGTGCTGCTCGACGGCGGCCACCAGGTCGTCCCCGCCGGCCGGCAGCGTCCGGGCGTCGCAGGGATCCCCCGACCCCGGTACGCCCACCTGCCCGGCGATGGCCCCGACCGCCGCCGCATTGTCCCCGGAGATGACCTTCACGGTGACGTCCTGCTCGGCGAAGTACTTCAGCGTCGCCGGGGCGGCCGCCCGCAGTTTCTGTTCCAGCACGATCAGCGCCGCCGGCGTACGCCCGTCCGAAGAGGACAGCGACGGCGCGGTGGTCAGCACGAGCACCCGCAACCCCTGCGCGGCCAGCTCGCCGGCTCGCTCCGCAGTCGAGGAACCGGCCGGGAGCAGCACCTCCGGCGCACCGAGCAACCAGGCGCCCTGACCGTCGAAGTCCGCCCCCGAATATTTGCGCGCCGACGAGAAGGCCTGCTTCTCGCGTACCCGCCAGGACGGAGCTTGACCCACCGCCTCGCCGACGGCCTGCAGCGTGGCGTTGGGCCGTTCGTCCGCCTGGACCAGCGCGGACAGGACGGTACGCAGCCGGCCCTCGTCCTGGCCGTCGATCGGCTCGATGGTGCTCAGCCGCATGCCGGGCTCGGTGAGCGTGCCGGTCTTGTCGAGGCAGAGGGTGTCGACGCGCGCGAGCACCTCGACGGCGGGCAGTTCCTGGACCAGGCAGCGGCGGCGGCCCAGCCGGATCACCCCGACCGCGAACGCGACGCTGGTCATCAGCACGAGGCCTTCGGGAATCATCGGCACGACCCCGGCGACCGAGCCGATGACGGCCTCGGAGACGCTCGACCCCCGGGTGAACTGGGCGATCACCAGCAGCGCGCCCACCGGGATGATCACCCAGGTCAGCAGGCCCAGGAACCGGTTGATGCCCTGATACAGCTCCGACCGAGCCAGGCTGAACCGGCCCGCGTCGGCCGCGATCTTCGCCGCGTACGCGTCGTCGCCGACCTTCGTCGCCCGGAACGCGCCGGACCCGGCGACCGCGAAGCTGCCGGACAGGACGCGATCGCCGGTCGCCTTGTCCACGGGGTCCGACTCGCCGGTGAGCAGCGATTCGTCGATCTCCAGATGGTCGCTCTCGACCACCTCGCCGTCGACCGGGGCCTTCTCCCCCGTCGCGAGGAGCACGACGTCGTCCAGCACGACCTGCTCCGGCGGGACCTCGGCCTCCTTGCCGTCCCGGCGTACGCGCACCGGCGCCCGCCCGACGAGGGCCAGCTGGTCGAGGGTGCGCTTGGCCCGCAGCTCCTGGATCACGCCGACCGCGCTGTTGACCACGATGATGAGGCCGAACAGCGCGTCGATCGGCGACCCGAAGACCAGCACCAACGCGCACAACGCGCCGATCAGCGCGTTGAACCGGGTCAGGACGTTCGCCCGGACGATCTGCCCGACCGTGCGGCTGCCGCGACCCGCGACCCGGTTCACCCGGCCGTCAGCGGTCCGCTCAGCCACCTCCCGCCCCGTCAGCCCCGTCAGCCCCGTCAGCCCACCCAGCCCACTCCGCCCATCCTGCCCCGTCAGCCCACCCTGCCCACTCCGCCCATCCACGCCCCCATCCTGCGGCATCCCCGCCCCGATTCCGTTGATCATGGAGTTAACTGCGGTGTCGGCGGTGTGTCGCGACCGGAAACTCCATGATCAACGGTAGATCGGATCTCCCTGCGGCTCGGCGCTCGTCCGGTAGACCGGCTCCTCCCCGGGCTCGCGGAAGATCGGCGTGGCGGCGTCGGGCGTATCCCCGTCCGGCGGGGCCAGCGCGGCGACGGGCGCCTCGTCGTCCACCGCCTCCGCGGTGTTCTCGTCTTCTTCGATCGGCTCGATGGCATCGCGGCTCATGGCATACATCCCTTCTGCCGTCCTTCACCTCAATCTTGCACAGGTCCGGCCGCCTCGCGACCGACGTTGACCATGCTCGGCCGGGGCGCTTGACCTCAACCTTGGTTGAGAAGGCAGGCTGGGGAACCATGAGAGCAGTCGTCTTCGACCAGTTCGGCCCGCCTGATGTGCTCCGCATCGTGGAGTTGCCCGATCCGTCGGCCGGACCCGGCCAGCTGCGCGTACGCGTGCAGGCCGCCGGGGTGCAGCCGTTCGACGTCGGCGTGCGTACCGGGACGATGCCCTGGGTGCAGGCCGGCTTCCCGCAGCAGATCGGCCAGGAGTACGCCGGCATCGTCGACCAGGTTGGCGAAGGGGTCACCGGCTGGGCTGAGGGAGACGCAGTCCTCGGGTCGACCATGCTCAACGGCGTCGCCGAGTACGTCGTCGTCCCGGCGGAGAACGCCGTCCGCAAGCCCGCCGAGCTGGACTTCCCTAGCGCGGCCGCACTGGTCGCCGCGTCGCAGACCGCCTCCGGGGCGCTGCTGGAACTCAAGGTCGCCGCGGGCGAGACTCTGCTCGTGCACGCCGCCGCCGGATCGGTCGGCACCATCGCCGTCCAGCTGGCCCGGCTGGCCGGGGCGACCGTGGTCGGCACCGCCGGCCCCGCCAACCACGACTATCTGCGTACGCTCGGCGCGCTGCCCGTCGCGTACGGGGAGGGGTTGGTGGAGCGAGTCCGGGCGGTCGCACCGCAGGGCGTCGACGTGGCGCTCGACGCCGCCGGGCGAGGGGCGATCGCGGCCTCCGTCGAACTGGTCTCCGACCGGGATCGAATCGGCACCATCGTGGACGACGCGGCGGCGGCCGAATTCGGCACCCGGGTGGTCCGGGCCGGTCGCTCCCCACAACGGCTGGCCGAGGTGGTCGCCCTCGCCGCGGCGGGCAAGATCGTGCTGCCCGTCCGCGCGTACTCAGTGGACGATGTGGTCGCCGCCCACGAAGCGGTGGAGTCCGGCCACGGCCGAGGCAAGGTCGTGGTCACCCTCTAGCACCGGCCCCCGCAGCCCACACGAGCCACCGCTGCCCCGCCGACCTCACGAGCCGCTGCCCTGCTGACCTCGAAAGCCGCCGCCGGCCCACGCCGACCTCACGAGCCGCCGCCCCTGCAGATCACGGTTATGCATGCTTCCGACGCCGTAGATGGCATGCGTAACCGTGATCTGCATGAGGCAGCCGGCGCGAGCCTGCGAGCCGACGAGCAAGCGAGCCGGCGAGCCGACCAATGAGCCGACCTAGCAGCGTCACACTCGCGGCAGGCCGATCGGGTTGATCGCCGGGATGGACCGCGCCGCCGCCCGGGCGAGCGGGGTGAGCAGTTCGACGAGCCGGTCGGTCGAGCCGAGCGCGTGCCAGGGCCGCATCGCGGCCTCGTCGGTGAGCGCCTCGATCCGCCGGTACGCCTCGACCGCAGTGGTCGTAGCAGTCCCCGCCGACGTCAGCCAGCCCCGCTGATGCAGGCGGCCGATGGCGGACGCCCATTCCTCATCGGTCCAGCCTCGAGCCGGTTGCAGCGTCTCGCGGGACAGGTCGAGCCCGGAACGCCAGGCGAGCGCCTCGCAGCCGTCGAGTCCGGCCGTCACCAGGGCGGCCACGTGCCCGTCGCCGCGGTGCTCGCGCAGCACCGTCGCGGCCTGCCAGAGTCGGGCGTACGGGTCGTCCGGCATCGGCAGGGCGAGGTTGGCCGCGCCGAGGACGCGTCCGGCGGTGTCGGCTGCGAGCGCGGCCTGGCTGAGCAGCTCGGCCGCCTCGGCGATGTGCTCGGTGCCGACACCGGCCAGCAGGCCCCGAAGTGCCGCGACCGCTCCGGCCTGCCGTGCCTGCAGGGCGGCGGCCGGAGTGGCCCGGCTCCACACGTCGGGCAGAGCGCGGGCCACCGTCGTCGGGGCGAACCCGAAGAACGCCGCCACCACGGGGGCGGGGCCGACCGGGCCGAGCACGGCGGCCCGCCCGGCGAAGTAGCCCCGCCAGAATCCGCGCAGGCCGGCCGCCTCGAAGTGCTCGCGCGCCTCGGGCGCGAAGTAGGTCACCGCGTGGAGCGGTTCGAACAGTGTCCACATGCGACGCGCGAGATGCATGGCGCCGGCCCTAGTCGGCGTCCAGGGCGTGCTTGCGCCGCAGGTACTTCTCCCGGAACTCCAGCGGCACGAAGACCAGCGTGATCACGACGTCGGCGACGATCGCCCACAGGATGACCGTCCACGGGTCGAGGTGCGGCAGGCCGGCGCTCTCAGCCCAGCTCGTCTTGAGGCCGAGCGGCGGGAAGCCCTCCCAGAACAGGAACCACAGCAGCGGGCCGAGGCCGACGGCGAGCCCGTACGCCGTGTAGTGCCCGGCGTGCGAGAACCCGATGCCGAGCAGGACCGCCAGGATCAGGAAGACCACGACGGCGACGCGCTGGCCGCTCTGCGACGGGAAGCCGTCGGTGATCACCTCGCCGAGCGACTTGCCACTGTTGAGCACCTGCCGCCAGAAGACGGCGAGAAGCACGATCGCCCCGACGATGACGACGGCGAAGAGCAACCCCCGGAATATCTTCGCGCCGCCGCTGGTCTCTGTTTCGGACATGCCTTTGTTCTCCTCCCCTTGGGGGCCGGCACGAGGGTCCCGGCCCCGAACGCCGACACGGTACTGGAAAGAGTCCACTCAGGCAGCGCGTCGCTGAGTGCCGCCGCGGCGGGCCGCCGATGCGCCCACAGATCGTCTCATCGAAGTAGATGCGTTGCGACGCCCGGCCGAACCGAAGTCGGCGACCGAAGGGGTGACGTCGGCGTCGCACCCGGACGAGACCACATGCAGCTCATACGCGGTGTCGTCGAGTTCGGCCGCGCACTCGTGCCGCGTCGCCGCGAGGTCGTCGACCTCGCCCACGCCGGCCGCCGTGCGAACCGCGTACGCCGCGAGCCGCTGGGCGCTGTCGTTGATCCGATCCTGCCGGGCGCGGATCGCCGTGGCCTGGGCCGCCAGCGCCGCCCGCTCCCGGCGGCGTCCTTCCAGCCGCAGGTGCTCCGCCCGGCGACGCGCTTCGGCGGCGATGCCCCGTGCCCCGGAGACCAGGGCGGCGTCGGGGTTGATCGGCCGCGCCGCGACCTCCGCCCAGGCCGCGTGCGCGGCCCGCTGCCGCTCGTGCATCCGGTCGCGGCGGCGGGCCGCCTGCTGCGAGATGGACGCCAACGGCTGCCCGTCGGCATCGCACCACGCGGCCAGCAGGTTGAGGACCCGCTGCTCGACGCGAGCGGGCAGGTCGCCCGCGAGCGGTACGCCCCGCGCCGAACTGCCGTCCGGGTCGTGGTCGAGGGCGTGGACGACGTCCAGCGGAGTCCACCCGGCCTCGAAGAACCGGCTGAGGCGGCGGCGCAGCTCGGGCGGCTGCAACTCGCGCAGGCTCACCAATTCGTAGAGCAGCCAACGGACGGCCTGCTCCTGCGCGGCCCGCCCGACCGGCACCCGCGCGGGATCGATCGAGGAGTGGCCGAACGCCCAGTAGGGGTGGCACTCGGGACAGCGGCGTTCGCTGTCGCCCAGGTCGAACCTGCGCGTCTGCTGATCGCATCGGCCGCACCAAGGCGGCATCTCCATCGCCATGACCGGAACTCCCTGCTGTCTGTGGCAGCGGCTAGGGGTGAAGCACCTGTCATGGCCGACGATAACGGTGAGGTACGACAAAAACTCCGAGCGTTACCCGAACACGTGTCCCAACTGGACGTTCCGGCTGGTCAGAGATTCGCGAGCAGATCGGCCAGATCCGTCGGGCGGCTGTACATCGGCCAGTGGTCCCCCATCAGTTCGACCACATCGGCCCCCTGCAGCCGGGCGAAGAACGGATGGCCCGCCGCGACCATCCCGCGTACCTGATCGGCCGGGAAGGAACAGGTGACCAAGGTCTGCGGGAGGGTCGCGTACTCCGGCGTGTAGTGGACGCCTTGCGTCACCGAGGCGAACGGGTGCGGCCGCCCTTCGGCGCGCACCGCCTCCGGCACTCCGGCGGGCACCGGCACCAGGCCGTCGACCACCGACGCCCGGGTCTGCTCCTGCTCCTCCGGCGCGGTGGTGTCGAACTGCGACACCCCTTCCGGCAGCGGCCCACTGTCCACATAGACCACGCGGCCGATCCGGTCCGCGGCCTGCCCGGCCGCCGTCGACACCACCATGCCGCCGTAGCTGTGGCCGACCAGCACCACGTCCCGCAGATCGTTCTTCTCCAGGACCGCGATCACCTCGGCCACGTGCGCGTCCAGATCCGTGCCCGGCTCCAGGCTCAGATCCAACGGGTACGCCGAATGCCCGAGCGCGGTCAGCCGGCTCACCACGTCCCGCCAGGCCGAAGCGCCGAGCCACATGCCGGGGACCAGTACGAATGTCGTCATGTCTGCCACGCTAACCCCCATTGCGGACAGCTCCTGTCCCCATTAGGCGAGCAAAGTCCGTTCGAGATCGCTGTGGCGACGGCCGCGCGGCGCGATCCGCAGGTCCCCGAGCCAGCCCTGCAACCGGCCGACCGCCTGCTCGATCTCGGCGATCTTGGCCGCGCCCACGTCTTCGAGGAGCCGGAACACGATCTCGCCGTCCGACCGCTGCGCCCAGCCGCCGACGATGCGCCCGTCGCTCCACACCGTCGGGCCGACGTTGCCCGTCCGGTCGAACACCGCCCCGGAGTGCTCGCCGAGGTACCACTCCCGCGCCGACCAGCCCATCGGCGTCGGGTCGAGCGCGGGCAGCAGGGCGACCCACGGCTCCGGATCCGCGACCGGATCGACGTCCTCCGGCAGCACGAAACCGGCCTCGCCGTCGAGGTCCACTTCGACCGCGCCGATCGCGGCCAGCGTCTTGCGGGCCTGAGTGAGCGTCCAGCCGGCCCACCATTTGAGGTCGGCCGCGGGTGCCGGGCCGAACGCGGCCAGCCAGGTCCGGGCCAGCTCGGCGCGGGCCTGCTCCTCGGACACCTCCGGTACGCCGCCCGGCAGCCACTGCTGGATGGGCGACCAGGTCCACTGCGTGTTCGTCCACGTGCCCCCGCTGGGGCGGCCCCGAACGATCCGGCCCTCGGCGGCGAGCAGGAACAGGATCCAGGCAGTGATCGTCTGCTTGGCCTCATACGGTTTGCCGGGCGCGACGGTGATCTGCGTACGCAGTCTCGGCTCGTCGACGGACAGCTGCGCCGCCGTCGCCTCGCCGCGCGCGGCCAGCGCCGTCTCCGCGGCCCGTTCGAGTTCCGCCAGCCAAGCGGCGTCCCCCGCGCCCGCCTCGGTGATCAGCTTGACGTAGGTCTTCCGCGACTGCGCCGCCACCGCCAGCGCACAGGACCGCTGGATCGCCGGGACGAGGTCGACCGGGGCGACGAACAACGTACGCCGCATGCCGTGCAGGCGTAGAAGGGTGCGATCGGCGTACAACGCCTTGTCGAGGGCTTCCACGGTCAGGCCGGGATATCGGGCGAAGACCGACAGATACACCGTCGCCGGATCGGTGGCGTGCAGTACGCCCACCGCCCGCACCGCCTCGTCGATCGACGCCGCCGGGGTGCTGAGCCGGTGCCGCCGAGCCAGTCTCGCCCGCCGCTCGGCCACGGTGATCTTCCGCATGCCCCCGTTGATACCAGACGCCACCGACACCACCCCCGATTCGCCGTTGATCATGGGCTTTCCGGTCATGACACACCGACGACACCACAGTTAACTCCATGATCAACGGGGCGAGGTGCAGTAAAGACGGAGCGGAAGGGGGTATGCAGGAGGAATGGCGAAGGAAGAGAAGTCCGCCGCGCTCGACCGCCTCCTCGACCGCGCGTACCGCGACGGCGGCGAGAAGAGCACGGCCGAGCTGCGGGCGGAGGCGGAGCGGCAGCACGCCCCGTCCGGCCTGCTGGCCCGGCTCGACCTCGTGCCGGAGGGCCGGTACACCCGGGAGGGCCTGCTCATGGCGCTGCCGGAGGAGGACGCCGACCTGTGGCGCGATCCCGAGTCGTTGCCGTTGTCCGAGCTGGACCGGGCGCTCGCGACCTACTCCTCGGACGGTCAGGCCGACGATGTGACCGGGGAGGACGCCGGGGCCGAGGAGGAGTTCGGCGAGACGCCCTGGGCGCTGCAGGATCACGAGAAGGGCGATCCCGACCCCACCTCGGTGGAGGGCCGCCGGTTGCGTCCGTCGCCGGAGGGCCGCACCGGTCCGGGCTGATCGGGCGCATACCCTCGGACGCATGCGCACAGCGTTCGAGCAGGCGTGGACGGCGCTCGGCGGCGGGCCGGCGCCCGCGTACCGCGTCGCGGATCAGCCGGTGCTGGCGGCCGCGCTCCCGGTCGCCGACCTCGCGTTGGCGACCGTGACCGCGTGCGCCTGCGCGGCCGCCGAGTTGGCGCAAGCCCGTGGCGCGAGGACACCCGAGGTGGAGATCGACGCCGCACGCGTCGCGACCGCCTTCACCAGCGACCGGCACCTGCGCCGCGCCGGGCACGGCTTCGAGTCGTTCGCGCCGGACTCGGCGTTCTTCCGCGCCGCCGACGGCTGGGTGCGTACCCACGCGAACTATCCGCATCACCGCGAACGGCTCCACCGGGTCCTCGGCCCCGACGTCCGCGCGGCCATCGCCGAACGGTCCGCGCAGGAGGTGGAGACGCAGGTGCTCGCCGCTGGCGGGCTCGCGTTCGCCGTGCGTACGGCCCAGGAATGGGCAGCCTCCGCGCCGGGCCAGGCCGTCGCCCGGTCGCCGCTGATCGTCCATTCCGATCCAGGTCCAGCGATACGCCGAAAGCAGCGACCTGCGCTCACCGGTGATCGCCCGGCGGCCGGATACAAGGTGCTGGACCTGACGAGGGTGATCGCCGGTCCGGTCGCCACCCGGACGCTCGCTTTCCTGGGCGCCGACGTCCTCCGGATCGATCCGCCGCAGTTGCCCGAGCTGGAAGGCCAGTGGCTCGACACCGGGCTCGGCAAGCGGTCCACGCAGCTCGACCTGGCCCGCCCCACCGATCACGCCGCCTTCGCGGAGTTGCTGGCCGACACCGACGTGGTGGTGACCGGCTACCGGCCGGGTGCCCTGGACCGGTTCGGCCTGTCCCCCGCCGCCCTCCTCGATCGGCGCCCGGGCCTGGTCGTCGCGCGGCTCTCAGCCTGGGGCGTCGACGGGCCCTGGTCCGGCCGGCGCGGCTTCGACAGCCTGGTCCAGGCGGCCACCGGCATCGCGCTCATCGAGGGCGCCACCGAGGACACTGTGGACCGACCGGGGGTGCTGCCGGCACAGGCGCTCGACCACGGCACCGGCTACCTGCTCGCCGCTGCCGTGTTGCGCGCGTTGGCCGCCCAGCTCAGCACGGACGCCGGTCACGTCGCCGAGTTGTGCCTTGCGCGTACCGGTAAATGGCTCTTGGACCTGCCCCCGCGCGAACACCTGGCGGGCCGCGAGCCGGAACCGACGCTGACCACGGTGGGTGACTTGACCGTGGCCCAGCCCGCGTTCGGTTCCGGCTCGTGGCCCGCGACGCCCTAGCCGGGAGATCTAGCCCTGGTATTGGGCGACGATCTTGGTGAAGTCGTAGGGCTGTTGGGAGATGCCGCTGCACGCGTCGGCGTCGGTCCCGCTGCCGCAGGCGCGGTCGCGGTTGATCGACCAGTACGCGAACCGGCCGAGGTGCTTGCTCTTGGCGTAGGCGAGCATCTGCTGGAAGTCGGCGATGGTGACGGTCTCGCCGGCCTCGTCCGTCTTGCCGTTCATCGACGAGAACCCGACGTGCGAGTACGCGACCGCGTCCGAATACCCGTACGCGTTCTTGACGGCGTTCTTGAGCCCGTCGGTGGCGGCGATGGTCGCGTCGCCCATGTCGCCGGAGAAGCCGCCGTAGTCGAAGGGCATGATCGCCCACACGTCGTTGGCGAGCCCGGAGTTCGCGCCCCGGGCGATCATGTCGAGTCCGGTGCTGTCCGGGCCGGTCGGCGTCGTGCCGAAGGTGATGATCGTCTTGACGCCCGGGTTGTTCGTCTTGACGATCTTCAGAGCGTCGATCACCCGCTGCCGGACGGTCGCGCTCGACCACTCCGTGGCCTCGATGTCGATGTCGATCGCCTTCAGCGCGTACGCGTTGATCACCTTCTGGTACGCCCCGGCGAGCGCCGACGCGCTGGTGCACTTCTCCCCGAGTTTGTCGCCGGACCAGCCGCCGATGGAGACCATGACGTCGCCGCCGTTGGCCCGGATGCGGTTGATCTGGGTCTGGTCGTTGCCGCCGGTCAGCGGCCGGCTGCCGTCCCAGGCCGGGTTGCAGGTGCCGTCGGACAGGATGAAGGCGAGGGTGAACCACTTGATCCCGGTGGTGTTCATGACGGTGACCGGGTCCTGCGGGCTGCCCCAGCCGAGGTACTCGTAGGGCGCGGCGGCCATCGGGTTCGCCGGCGGCGTCGTGCCTCCACTGGAGACGGTGATCTTGTCGAGGTTGGGTCCGCCGTTGGCCGTCGTCGCCATGGCGCGTACGACGTTGGCCCCGGCGGTCAGGGTCACCGTCTGAGGCACGTCGGCCCAGGTGTCCCAGTTCGTCGTGGACGCGAAGGCCAGCGAGCCGTTGACGGTCGAGCCGTTCACGGCCACCGACAGCGGCCGGCCGGCCGTGGTGCCGTTCGACGCCCGGAAGGTCAGCGTGTAGGTCCCGGCGCTCGCCACGCTCACCGAGCACTCCACATAAGAACCGGTCGCGTTGTCGTAGTTCACGAACCCGGCGCCGGTGTACCCGACGTGGTTGGCCTCGACGACGCCCTGCGCGATCGTGCAGTCCTCGGCCTGGTAGACGGTCGCGATGGGGGCCGGCGTGACCTCGACGTCGAGATAGTCGACGTTGGCGTCGCCGGTGGCGGTGGTCGCCGCCAGCTGGATCGTGTTCGACCCGGCGACGACGGGGACGGTCACGGTCTTGGTGACCCACGTCGTCCACGCGCCGGTGCCGGGGAAGGAGACGGCGGACGCCGCTGTCGCACCGTTGACGACGACGTTCGCCGGACGGTCGGTGGTCGTGCCGTTGGCGTACCGGAGGCCGAGGGTCGCGGTGCCGGCGGCGGTCGCGGTCACCGTCCAGGTCACCGAGCCGCCGACGGCGTTGGCCGTGTTGCAGAACCCGGTCCCGGAGTACCCGGCCCAGTTCGAGTCGATCGTGCCGTCGCAGACGCCGTTCTCCGCCTCGTACCGGGTCGGGGCGGCCGACGCGCCGGGCGCCCAGATCGCGGTGGCCAGCAGCGCGGAGGTGAGGACGGCCGCCCGCACGAGGGCGTGTCTCTTCATGCGCTTCCCTTCTAGTTTCTGTTAGGTAATCTGACTAACCGTCGCATCACGATAGAGCAGTTCCGTTTTCTTCGAAAGACCGGAATAGAGCGATGGATCGTTGACGTGCGCTTAATACCGTGGATATCTTCACGTGAACCACGGACGCCTGAGCAACATCCGTCCACATACGTGAATCGAATCCCGCGCCCCGAACACTTCCCCCTCAAGGAGTGACCGTGAAGAGACTCCGGTACGCCGTCGCGCTCCTCGCCGTGATGGCCACCGCGCTGTCGGCCACCGCGTGCGGCGGCGACGACGGCACCCAGCAGAACGCCAAGGGAGAGCTGGAGATCTGGATCCGGCAGGCGGCCGGTTCCGACTCGGCCAAGACCGCCGAGCGCCTGGCGCAGGCGTTCACGCAGGCGAGCGGCGTCCCCACCAAGGTGGTGGCGATCTTCGACGACTTCGAGACCAAGCTTCAGCAGCAGGGCGCCCAGCACAAGCTGCCCGACATCGTCATCAACGACACCGCGCAGCTGGGCAACATGCAGTCGCAGGGCTGGCTGCGCCAGGTCGACAAGTCCACTTTCGCCGGCGCGGACAAGATCTCCGAGCGAGCCTGGAAGGCGGCGACCGCCACCGACGGCAAGTACTACGGCGTACCGTTCTCGGCGCAGGCGTTCCTGCTCCTGGTCCGGGCGGACTGGCGCAAGAAGCTGAACCTGCCGGAGCCGAAGACCTGGGCCGATCTGGCCGCTCTCGGCGCGGCGTTCACGAAGAACGACCCGGACGGCAACGGCAAGGCCGACACCGCCGGGTTCGACATCCCCGGCACCACGCAGCGCGGCTACATGTCCTGGTACGCCTCCTCGTACATCTGGGGCAACGGCGGCGACTTCGTGGCGCCGGCCGGAACCGGCAAGTGGAAGCCGGCCGTCGGCGACGCGAAGTCCGTCGAGGCCGTGAAGTGGCTGCAGGACCGGTTCTGTGTGGACAAGTCCGTGAACCCGGGCGCGGTGAACGTCAACACCACCACCGCGCACGAGGTCTTCGAGAAGAACCAGGCGGGCATCTACCTGGTCGGCCCGTACGTGCTGGCCCGGTTCGTGAAGAGCCTCGGCAGCGACAAGGTCGAGGCGATCGCGTTGCCGGCCGGCCCGTCCGGCGGCCCCGGCGCGCTGGCCGAGGGCGAGAACGTCTACCTGATGGCCGGTTCGGATCACGAGGCCGGGCAGCAGAAGTTCGCCGAGTTCGCGACCTCGGTCGACGGGCAGAAGGTGGGCATGAACGCCGACAACCCCGGCGCGATCGTCCGGCTGCCCGTCAACACCGGCGTCGACATGGCCTCGGTCCGTCAGGACCCCCGGTGGCTCGCCTTCCAGAAGGTCTACGACGAGGCCGGGGTGTACAGCCCGCCGGTGCCCAACTGGGCCCCGTTCCGGCAGACCGCGGCCGACGCCATCAACGCCGTGATGGCCGACTGCGGCGCCGACGTGCAGGCGGCCATGGACAAGCTGGCCGGCCAGCTCGGTGACCTGCTCTCGAAGCAGAACGCACTCGCCTGATGGTTCTTCGCACCGCGGAGTCCCGCCGCGCCATCGGGACCACCGAGGACCGCCGCACGATCCTGGAGCGCCGCCGGCCGCGGCGGCGCTCCCCCGTCGTGCCCTGGCTGTTCCTGGCTCCGGCCCTGATCCTGCTGTTCTACTTCAAGTACCTGCCGATGGCCGACGGGCTGCGGATGAGCTTCTACGAGATCCGCGGCTATCTCGGCGACCGGTGGGTGGGCGGCCAGAACTATCAGGAGATCGTCACCGACGACCAGTTCACCGCCGCGCTCTGGCACAGCGCGGTGCTGGCTGTCGGCACGACCGCGGGGTCGATGTTCTTCGGGCTGATCCTCGCACTGCTGCTGGAGGGCAGTTCCCGCGTGCTGTGGTTCGTCCGCACCGCCGCCTTCCTGCCGGTCGTCACCACCATCGCGGTGGTGGCCGAGGTGTGGCGGATCCTCTATCACCCGGCCGCGAACGGCCCGCTCAACACGATCCTCGGCTGGTTGGCGATCTCGCCCCAGCCGTTCCTCGCCGACGAGCACAGCTCACTGCTGTCCATCATGGCGGTGGGCGTCTGGCGGGGCGCACCCTACGACATGATGATCTTCCTGGCCGGGCTGGCCGGGGTGGACCGATCGCTCTACGAGTCGTCCGCGGTGGACGGCGCGGGCACCTGGCGGCGGTTCCGCCACGTCACCGTGCCCGCGCTGCGCCCGGTCTTCGTCATCCTGATCACGCTCGCCGCGATCCGGGGCATCCGCGTGTTCACCGAGGTCTTCCTGCTCACCAACGGCGCGCCGAACGGCTCGACCGAGGTGCTCATGACCCTCATCTACAAGCTCGGCCTGCAACAGGGCGAACTCGGCATCGCGGCGGCCGGGTCGATCGTGCTCTTCGCCGCGACCGTCATCCTCACAGTCGCGGTCCGCGCGCTGCGCCGCCGGGAGGCCTGAATGAGCGCCGAACGCTTCGACACCGTCCTCGGGCTCGCGCATCGCCGCGGGATCGGCGCCCGGATCGGCGTCTTCGTCTTGTACGCGTTGATGGTGGTGGTCTTCGCTGGACCGCTGGTGGCCCTGATGATCGGCGCCTTCTCCAAGGTCGTCGACCCGACCGGGTTCTCCCTCGTCCCCGACGGCGGCTTCACCGTCCGCAACTTCGTGGCCGCCGCGGACCGCGACGTCTACCGCTACCTGATCAACTCGTTCGTCGTGGTGGGCTTCGGGCTGCTGCTGCAGATGCTGGTCAGCGTCTTCGCCGCGTACGCCCTGGCCCGGCATCGGATGCGGTTCGCCGCGCTGATCATGCTGGCGATCCTGGCGACGATGATGCTGCCGGAGGAGGTCATCGCGATCCCGCTGTCGGTGGTGCTGGCCGACGTGCCGCCGTTCGACGTCAACCTGATCGGCACGTACGCCGGGATGATCCTGCCGGTCGGCGCGTGGGGCTTCTCGATCCTCGTCATGACGGAGTTCATGAAGGAGGTCCCGGTCGAGTTGGAGGAGGCGGCCCGCATCGACGGGGCGGGCGAGCTGCGTACCTTCTTCTCGATCATCCTGCCGTTGTGCCGTCCGGCCCTGGGCGTCATCGGCGTCTTCGGCTTCACGATGATCTGGGACCAGTATCTGCTGCCCCTCATCGTGGCGACCGAGCCGTCGCAGTACACGCTGCCGATCGCGCTGCGTACGCTGCGGTCGGACGAGGAGGTCGGGATCGGAGTGCTGCTGGCCGCCGCGATGCTGGCCCTGCTGCCCTCGGTGATCGCCTTCCTGGCCTTCCAGCGCCAGTTCGTCCGTGGCCTGACCAGCGGAGCGATCAAGGGATAGCGTCGTAGCGCACCCGTGCGTGCGCGATGTCCTCCGCGTGCCGCTCCGCCCAGTCGATCAGCTCCCAGGCCGTCTTGAGCAGGGTCTGCCCCATCTCAGTCAGCTCGTAATCGACGCGGGGCGGCACGACGGCGTGCACCGTACGCTCGACCAGGCCGTCCCGTTCCAGGTTGCGCAGCGTCACGGTGAGCATCCGCTGGCTGATCCCCTCGATGGAGCGTTTGAGGTCGGTGAACCGGCGGCTGCCGTCGCGCAGCTGGTAGACGACGTTGAGCGTCCACTTGTCACCGACCCGGTCGAGCACGTCCCGGACCTGGCAGGTCAGGTCGTCCCGGACGGACAGGTCCATGGTTACCTCCAGGTCACTGAGGCAGGGGTTCGTCACTGAGGCAGAAAATAGTGCCTTCTTCCGCTTCCGTCCAGAGTTCCCGACGATGGGGTCAGTTACTTCGGAGAACCACCCGGAAGGAAAACCCAGATGTCTCAGGAAGCACCCGCCCTCGACGAGGCCTTCGGCGTACCGGCGTCGGCGGAGCAGCTCGATCGCGCGGCCGAAGCCTTGCGTACCAACGGTTTCGTCGTCCACGTCGTCGACACCGCCGAGGACGCCCGCAAACTCGTCGTCGGCGAACTCGTCCCCCGGGACCAGGCCGTCTTCACCGCCAGCAGCGAGACTCTGCGGCTGTCGGGCATCCTCGCCGACCTCGACGAGTCCGGCGGCTTCCAGTCCGTCCGCGCCGAGGCGGGCGAACTGGGCGACGACATGTGGGCGCGGATCCGCCTCGGCGCGCTGCCCGACGTCGTCGTCGGCAGCGTGCACGCCGTCACGGAGGAAGGTCACCTCGTCATCGGCTCGGCCAGCGGCAGCCAGTTCGCCCCGTACGCCTCCGGCGCGAAGAAAGCGGTGTGGATCGTCGGCGCGCAGAAGGTCGTCCCCGATCTCGCGACCGGCCTGCGGCGACTGCGTACGCACAGCCTGCCGAAGGAGTGGCGGCGGCTGAACGAACTGGCCGGGCAGACCTCGTTCCTCAGCCGCATCCTCGTCATCGAGCACGAGTGGTTGCCCGAACGCGGTGTGGTGGTGCTCGTCCGGGAGCCGATCGGGTTCTGAGTTCCAGGCGGTGTTCTACGCGGTCGGGAGGATGAGGAAGCCGGTGTCCCCCACCGGGTCTTCCTCCTCCACCGTGAAGGTCTTCACCACGGCGTCCTCCGGTCCTCGCCGCGCCCAGCGCAGCAACCGGTCGACGTCGTCGGGCGCCCCCTCGAAGGCCGCCTCGACCGCGCCGTCCCGGCGATTGCGGACCCAGCCTGCGACATTGTGCGCGAGTGCCTTGCGACGGCAGGTGTCCCGGAAGTAGACGCCTTGGACGAGGCCGGCGACCACGACCCGCCTGCGGATGATCTCACTCATCAGCCGAGGTCCACCACGATCGGGGCGTGGTCGGACGGGCCCTTGCCCTTGCGGGCCTCCCGGTCGATGTAGGCCCCGGTCACCCGGTCGGCCAGCGGCTTGGTCGCGTACACGAGGTCGATGCGCATTCCCTTGTCCTGGTGGAACATCCCGGCCCGGTAGTCCCAGTAGGTGAACGGATTCGGTCCCTTCATCGGCTTGGGCACGATGTCGTGCAGGCCGAGGTCGAGCAGATGCCGCAAGGCCTCCCGCTCCGGCGGCGTCACGTGGGTCGCGCCGACGAACTGCGCCGGATCCCAGACGTCCGCGTCGGTCGGCGCCACGTTGAAGTCGCCGCACACCGCGAGCTCCGCGTGCCCGCCCAGCTCGTCGCCGAGCGCGGTCCGCAGCGCCGCCAGCCAGTCCAGCTTGTACGCGTAATGCGGGTCGTCGGGGGTCCGCCCGTTCGGCACGTACACCGACCACACCCGTACGCCGCCGCAGGTCGCGCCGAGCGCCCGCGCCTCCGGGCCGGGGAAGCCCGGCTCGCCGGGGAAGCCAGGCGACACGTCCGCCAGGCCGACCCGGGACAACAGGGCGACCCCGTTCCATCGGTTGAGCCCGTGCGCGGCCGTCTCGTAACCGAGCTTGTCCACCTCGGCGACCGGGAAGTCGGCCGTCTTCGTCTCCTGCAGGCAGACCACGTCGGGCCGGACGGTCTCCAGCCAGTCGAGCAGCCGCGGCAGGCGGGCATTGACCGAATTGACATTCCAGGTCGCCAGTCGCATGACCCCACCGTAGGCCATAGGGCTGACACCCGGTGGTCGTGGGATGATCGCGTCATGGCGAAGTTCGGGGTTCTCCTGCGAGGCATCAACGTCGGCGGCAGCAACAAGGTCTCCATGGCCGACCTGCGGACGCTCCTCGAAGGCCTCGGCTTCACGAACGTGAAGACGCTGCTCCAGAGCGGCAACGCCGTCTTCGACGCCCCGAAGGGCACGCCGGCGCAGCTCGCCGCGCAGATCGAGCAGGCCTTGGAGGACCGCTACGGCCGGGTGATCGGCTGCGTCGTCGTGACGCGCGCCGATCTCGACCGGATCGTTGCCGCCAATCCGCTGGCCGGAATCGCCGACAAGCCGTCCTACCAACTCGTCACTTTCCTCAACGGCGAACCCGACCCGAAGCTCTTCACCGCCGACGACACCACGGCGTACGCGCCGGAGGTGGTGCTCGCCGGCGATCGCGAGATCCACTCGTGGCACCCGAACGGGCAGGCGAACACCAAGCTCACTCCGGGCTGGTGGAAGAAGCGGCTGCCCGGCCTGGTCGCGACCGCCCGGAACTGGAACACCGTCCTGAAACTGCGCGACCTGCTGGACTGACGGCCCTGCTGGACTGACGGCCCTGCTGGACTGGCCGCACTGCTGGACCGACCGCGCGACTACCCGCGCGGGTGCCGGGCGACGAAGTCCGCGACGTACTCGTCGAGCTTCACCGTCGGCTCCCAGCCGAGGGTGGCCGCCTTGCTGGTGTCGGCCCGGCCGCGCGTACGCTCGCCGCGCAGCGCGGGCACCATCTCGATCTCGGCGCCGAACATCCGCGCGACCTCGAGGAGCGGCCACTCCCGGCCGGTGCCCAGCAGATAGCCGTCGCCGGAGCCCTTCGTGGCGGCCAGGACGACGCCCCGGACGATGTCACTCACGTGCGTGAAGTCGCGGGTCTGCGTACCGGGGTCGACGACGGTCAGCGGCTCGCCCGCGAGGTACTGGCGCTCGAAGATGCCGATGACGGTCGCGTAGCGGCCCTCGGTGATGTGCCACGGCCCGTACGCGTTGTAGAAGTACGTGATCGCGTAGTCCAGCCCGTACCAGGACGCGAAGTTCTTGATGTATTCGATGTTCTTCGCCTTGGTCCAGGCGTACGGGTTGAGGTTCTCGTCCGCCCCGTCGTTGCCGAACTTCGAGCTGGACCCGGCGTACACCAGCTTCGCGCCGTGCTCGTGGGCGAACTTCACGACCTCCTTGGTCCCGTGGAGGTTGAACTCCCAGGTGAGGTCGACGTCGTCGAAGGACTGCACGATCCGCGAGTACTCGCCGAGGTGGAAGACCGTGTCCGGGGAGCCCAGGCCGTGCTCCGCCCAGATCTTGCGGATGTCGACGGTCGACCCGGTCAGGTAGCGGACCCGGGGGTCGGTGACGTGCTTCTCGACCGACCCCGTGAAGTAGTTGTCCACGGAGATGATCTGGGCGTCGGGGCGCTCGGTCAGCAAGAGCTTGATCAGGTTGCCGCCGACGAACCCGGCACCGCCGGTCACAAGGATCGTAGAAGTCACCCGGCTACTTTAGTTGCGGACGCCGCCGACCAGGCAACCGGCCCGGCGGCCGCGCGTGGGCCTTCCCGAGAAGGCGTCTCCTCACTACCATGGCGTGCTGTCGACAAAGCGGTCAGACGGAGGGTACCGGTGCAAGACGCAGAAGTAATCGCGTTCACGCAGGGCGAGGACAAGCACTGGTGGTACCGCGAACGCCGGGCCATCATCGCCAAGGAGGTCCGGGGCCTGCGCCCCGGCAAGGCGGTGGAGATCGGCGCGGGCGGCGGCGGCAACTCCCTCGTGCTGAAGGAACTGGGCTGGGACGTGCTGGCCACCGAGTACACCGAGGCGGGCGTACGCATCGCCAAGGAACGCGGGCTGAACGCCATGCAGGCCGACGCCACCCAGCTCCCGCTCGACGACGGATCGCAGGATCTGTTCCTGGCGTTCGACGTCCTCGAGCACATCGAGGACGACCAGCGGGCCGCCGCCGAGATCTTCCGCGTCCTGCGCCCGGGCGGCACGGCACTGATCGCCGTACCCTGCGACATGGCGCTCTGGTCCGCCTACGACGAGGCCAGCCATCACTTCCGGCGGTACACCCGGGAGACGCTCACCGAGCTGATCTCCGGCGCCGGCCTGACCATCGACTCCCTGCGCAGCTGGAACGTGCTGCTGCGGCCGGTCGTGAAGATGCGCCGCAAGACCGCCGCGGTCGACGACACCGTCGGCGACGTGACGGCGGTGTCTCCGGTGGTGAATCTCGGCCTCGGGGTGATCATCAAGGCGGAGCGCTTCCTGCCGGTGAGTTCGCTCCCGGGCGTCTCCCTGATGATGCGGGCGCACCGCCCCGCCTGACGACCTGTGCGCGCCGCCCCGCCTGATCCGGCGGGGCGGGCCGGCGCGGTCAGCGCCGGACTTCGAAGACCAGGGTGTCGTGGTCGGTGTACTTGAGGTCGGCGACCGCGGCCAACCCGGTGACGTCGGCGGGGACGCGGCGGTCCACCGCCAGCCACCGGACTCCGTACTTGTCTCGCAGTACGGCGACCGATTCGGCGCTGGGCGCGGTGAAGACCCGGTCGTTCGCGGCCAGGATCTCGGGCTCCCAGTAGGGCGTCCATTGATAGTCCTTACGCGTACCGGCCGCCTTCATCGCCGAGTCCGTGTAGACCCAGCCTTCGACCAGCACCCGGCGCTCGGCGTACGCCGACACCCAGAAGCTGCGGCTGTCGCAGATCGGGACGGTCGGCCGCAGGCAGTGGACGTTGGTCGCGACCAGATCGTCCGGCGACGAGTGGTCCCGCAGCCAGCGCATCGCGTCGATGCCGCCGCGCGGGATCTGCCCGGTCGTGCCGCGCGGGTAGCCCCGGAGACCGGTCTTCGTGGCGTTCTCGATCGGCTTCGTGTACGCGTCCAGGTTCGTCAGGGCACCGCCGAGCATCACTGCGACGAGCACGAACGCGAGCCCGCGACGCCACTGCCGCACCGGTTCGCCCAGGAGCCCGGCGATGCCGGCCACCGCGGCGATCACCAGGTAGGGCTTGGCCGACGACAGGAAGTACATCTGGCTGCCGCCGGGCTGGGAGGTCAGTAACACGACCCCGATGGCGGCCGCGCCCAGTCCCAGGCAGAACAGCACGGCCTGATTCAGCGCCCGCCGGCCCGCCACGACCAGTCCGAGCACGCCGGCCCAGACGCCGAGCCAGCCGACGACGATCCGGAGCGCCATCTCGGCGTAGGACTCCGCCGGGTCGCGCATCGCGAACGGCACGATCCGCATCCCGGCCGAGCCGCCCCGGAACAGCAGCAGCATCGCCCCCACGAAGACCACCGCGGTCAGCACGGTCGCGATCAGGGCGGTGCGATCGAGCCGGCGGCGGAAGACCAGGCCGACCGCGGCGACGAAGGCCGCCGCGGCGAGCAGCATCGGCACGAACGTCGCCTTCGCCCCGGCGACGCCGGCCGCGAGCAGCACGAACAGCAGCCACTCGCCCTTCGTCGCGGTCCGGGGCAGGAGGTCGACGACCAGGTACGCCAACGCGCCGAAGATCATCGCGGCGAAGATCTGGGTGGGGCTGATCCAGAGGTTGATCAGCATCCACCCGGTGCCGACGGTGTTGAACCAGGACACGCCGACCAGCGTGAAGAACACCGCGACCGGCCCGGACCACCAGGTCTTGACCACCGCCTTGGCGGTGTACGCCGTCAGCACGACGAAGCCGGCCAGCACGGGCATGAGGCCCAGCCGGAACAGCAGAGTCTGCAGCTCGACGCCGCTGCCCCAGCTCGCCGCGGCCAGGTGGGCGTGGTAGTACCAGTGATAGTGCAGGGGCTCGTCGATGACGTACGGGATCATCGCCGGGAAGTGGTGCTTGAACTCGGCGGCCAGCGCGAGGTGGAAGACCATGTCCTGGTAGGGCTGGCTGTTGCCGGGCCAGCTGGTCCCGTTGCGCCGGAAGAAGTCGATCGCGGTCCAGCAGAACAGGGCGACGACGAACCCGGCCAGGATCCAGGACCACCACATCGGCGCGCGCTCGCCCGATCCCCGCCAATGCCGGCGCAGCCCGGGCACGAGCGCGAAGGCCGCCACCACCAGGATCGACGGCACGACCGCCAGCTGCGGTACGCCGATCGCCCGGAATCCGATGTAGACGAACACGCTCAGCGGGTAGCCCAGCGCGAGCCCGGCGGCGATGTCGAGGGCGATCGGGCCGGCCTTGCGGCGCAGCGCCCGCCACAGCAGCAGGCCGGGCAGCGCCACGACGACGAGAATGTAGCCGCTGTACAGGGCGAGGTCGGTCAGCCCGACCCCGTACGCCTTGAGCAGCAGCACGGCGAAGAGCGCCGTCAACCCGGCGGGAACCCAGCCGGAGGCCAGCAGACGCCACGCGGATCGCGGGGCGTCGGTGGACACCGGGCTCACCGGCGGCGGGCCGATCTGGAGTCGGCATGCATCTCGGTGACCACGGCCTGGTGCGTCACGCCGTCGACCTCTCGTTCGAAGACCGGACTCTCGGTGAAGCCGAATCGCTTGTGCAACTGACGGACCACCGAGTTGTCGATCAGCGTCTCGCCGCGCAGCCAGGTCAGCCCGAGCACGTCGAAGGCGTGGTCCACGGCTTCCTGCTCCATTTGCAGCCAAGCGCCCAGCAGTTCCCGGCGCTCCTCCAGGCCCTCGATGTCCAGGAAGAAGCCCCAATGGGCCGAGCCTTCCGCCTGATCGAATTGCCCGAAATGAACGACTCCGGCGGGCCGGTCGCGATAGTGGAAGATCAATACCTTGCGCTCGCCGCGCTCGACCGTGGCCCACCAGCCGAGATGTTGCTCCGGCGTGATCTCGCGCGTGTAGAAGTGGGTGTCCCGGACGCGAGGATGATTACGCCATGTCCGGATCAAGGCGAGGTCGGCCTTGGTCGCTTCCAATAACATGATCATCTCCCCATCAGGTCAAACATCGCAGGATGCTACCTCTCACTTCGCCAAGATTGTTGCTAGGGTCCATACCCGTGCAGGACAACCCTTTGCCCATCCCGTTCAACCGGCCCTTCATCACCGGTCAAGAGACGGCGTACATGACCGAGGCGATGACCAACGGGCCATTGTCCGGCGACGGGCCGTTCACCAAGCGGGCGTCGGCCTTACTGACCGAGATCGTCGGGGCGCCCTCGGCCTTGCTGACCACGTCGTGCACACACGCGCTGGAGATGTCGGCCATCCTGCTCGATCTGCAGCCGGGCGACGAGGTGATCCTGCCCTCGTTCACGTTCTGCTCGACCGCCAACGCGTACGCCCTGCGCGGCGCGATCCCCGTGTTCGTGGACTGCCGCCCGGACACCCTCAACATCGACGAGCGCCTGATCGAGGCGGCGATCACCGAGCGGACGAAGGCGATCGTCGTCGTGCACTACGCCGGGGTGGCCTGCGAGATGGACGCCATCGGCGACATCGCGCGGCGGCACGGGCTGGTCGTGATCGAGGACAACGCGCACGGCCTGGGCGGCTTTTACCACGGTCAGCCGCTCGGCTCGATCGGCGCGATGGCCACCCAGAGCTTCCACGAGACCAAGAACGTCCACTGCGGCGAGGGCGGCGCTCTGGTCTTCGGCGACGCCGAGTTCCACGACCGCGCGGAGATCATCCGGGAGAAGGGCACCAACCGGGGCCAGTTCTTCCGCGGCATGGTCGACAAGTACCGCTGGATCGACGTCGGCTCCAGCTACCTGCCCTCCGACCTGCTCGCGGCATTCCTGTGCGCGCAGCTGGAGGAGTTCAAGGAGATCCAAGCGCAGCGCATGGCGGTCTGGAACCACTACCACGCCGAGCTGGCCGGCTGGGCCCGCGAACAGGGCGTCACCCAGCCGACGGTCCCGGCCGACCGGGTGCACCCGGCGCACCTCTACTACCTGCTGCTCCCGGACCTGGGCAACCGGCAGGCCATGCTCGCCCACCTGAAGGAGCGGGGCGTCCAGGCGACGTTCCACTACCAGCCGCTGCACTCGGCCCCGGCCGGCGTGCAGTACGGCCGGGCGCCGGAGGAAGGCTGCCCGGTCACCGACGCGACCGCCGACCGACTGCTTCGCCTGCCGCTGTTCGCCGGGTTGCGGCCGGAGGAGCTGACCCGGATCACCGAGGCGGTCCTGGAGTTCCGGGTCCGCTGAGGACACTCCGGCGGGTCGTGCGATCATTTCGCGCGACCCGCCACCTGGGAGTAGGGTGGGCGCGCTGCGCCGCGAAAGGTTGTTGCATGTCCGTTTCCGTCGTCATTCCCTGCTACCGGTCGGAGAAGACGCTCCCCGCGTTGGTCGAGCGGCTCCACCCGGTCCTGGCGCAACAGCCGGGCGACTACGAGATCATCCTCGTCGTGGACGGCAGCCCCGACAACACCTGGCAGGTCGCGGCCGACCTCGCCCAGCTTCACGAGCGCACCCGCGCGATCCGGCTCGCCCGCAACTACGGCCAGCACAACGCGATCGTGGCCGGCGTACGCGCCGCGCGGTTCGACGTGATCGTCACGATGGACGACGACCTCCAGCACCCGCCGGAGGAGATCCCGCGCCTGCTCACGGCGCTGGAAGACGACGTCGACCTGGTCTACGGCGTCTCCGTCGAGGAGGAGCACAAGGTCGGGCGCAACATCGGCTCCCGTGGTCTCAAGGCGGCCCTCACGCTCGGGCTCGGCGTACCGGACGCCCGCAACCTCAGCGCCTTCCGTGCTTTCCGCTCCTTCCTGCGCGGCGGGTTCGACCTCATCACCGGTCCGCACCTGTCGATCGACGTAGCGCTGTCCTGGACGACGACGCGGATCGTGGGCGTCGCGGTCCGGATGGAGCACCGCCAGGAAGGCGAGTCCGGCTACACGCTGCGTACGCTGATCGCCCGGGCCGTCGACATCGCGGTGGGCTACTCGGTGCGGCCGTTGCGGATCGTCACCTATGTCGGATTCCTCGTCGGCCTCGCCGGCCTGGTCCTCGTCGGCCGTCTGCTCTGGCTCTACTTCACGGGGAACACGACGGTCGCCGGATTCACCACGATCGCCACGGTGGTCGCCATCTTCGCCTCGGTCCAGATGATCGCCATCGGCGTACTCGGCGAGTACGTCGGGCGCATCCACTCGCACGGCATGGGCCGGCCCACCTACGTGATCCGCGACCGGGTCAGCCTCGCCGCGACGCCCGCGCAGCGCGAGGCCGAGCAGCAGACGGTCGTCCGCTGAGCGAGGATCAGGTGACTCAGACCAGCCCTCCGATGGAGGCCGCGCCACCAGCTCAGGAACGCCATCCCTGGATTCCGGCGTGGCTCGACGACGTGCCCGGCGTCGGCCGGCTCGCCGTCACGCTGCTCAACGACTCGCGAGTGCGCTACCTGCTCGCGGGTGGGATCACCGCCGTCATCTCGTACGCGTACTTCTCGGTGCTGTTCCTGCTGGTCGGCCACCACGTCCACTACCTGGTGACGCTGACGATCGCGAACTTCCTCACGACGGTCACGGCATACCCGATCTATCAGCACGGCGTCTACCAGGCCGGGCAGGGCGGGTTCGCCCAGTTCCTGCGGTTCTACGCGACCTGCCTCTGGGCGCTGGTCTTCGGCCTGGTCACCATGCCACTGCTCGTCGAACTGGTCTCGGTGCCGGTGCTGCTGGCCCAGGCCATCGTGATCGTCGTGTTCCCGTTGATCAACTACCCGCTGCAACGGCGCTGGGCATTCGGCGGCGGGCGCCGCTGAGCGCGGCGTAGCTTCGCCGAAACCGGGTACGCACCACGAGTGCTCCTCATCGGCACGTCCGGCTGGCAGTACCGGGACTGGCGCGGCCCGTTCTATCCGGACGACCTCGCCCAGGCGCGCTGGCTGGAGTACTACGCCGAGCGCTTCGCGACCGTCGAGGTCAACAACGCGTTCTATCGCCTGCCCGAGCGGTCGACCTTCGAGCAGTGGCGGGCGCGTACGCCGGACGGGTTCTGCGTGGCGGTGAAGATGAGCCGCTATCTGACCCACATCAAGCGGCTGGCCGACCCCGCCGAGCCGGTCGCGAGGTTCCTGAGCCGGGCGGACGCGCTGGGCGACCGGCTCGGACCGGTGCTGCTGCAGCTGCCGCCGACCCTGCGGGCCGATCCTGAGGCGCTCACCGAGACGCTGCGCCGCTTCCCGCAGGACGTGCGGGTCGCCGTCGAGCCTCGGCACGCGTCGTGGTGGACCGACGACGTCCGGCGTGTCCTGGAGAAGTACAACGCCGCGCTGAGCTGGGCGGATCGCGGTGGACGCCCGGTCACGCCGCTGTGGCGTACGGCGGACTTCGGCTATCTGCGCCTGCACGAGGGGACGGCCCGGCCTCGACCACGCTACGGGCGTACCGCGTTGACATCGTGGCTGGACCGCGTCCAGGACGCGTTCAGCCGGCAGTGCGTCTACGTGTACTTCAACAACGATCACGGCGCGGCCGCGATCGACAACGCGCGCACGCTGGAGCGCATGGCTAGAAGGTGAGCACGACCTTGCCCGGCAGGCCGCCCGTCGCCATGATGCGATGTGCCTCGGCAGCCCGCTCGAACGGGATCGTCGCCGCCACCCGCGTACGCAGCCGCCCGACCGCTGCGGCCGTCACCAGATCCCGCAGGACGCGCTGGTCCGGCCGGATGAGCACGACCTGCTGGCGTACGCCTCGCGCCGGGTCGACCGGATCGGTCGGCCGGGTCGTGACGAGCACTCCGCCGTCCTTCGTCGCGTTCGCCGCCGCCGCGCCGATTGGAACGGCGTCGAACACCGCGGGCACCTGACCCAGCGCGGCCGGCCCCGCCGACCGCGTGACGACCTCGTCCGCGCCGATCTCGCGTACCCAATCCTGATCATGATCGTTGGCCACGGCCAGAACGCGCTGGCCGGCCTGGCGGGCGAGCTGGACCGCGAAGCCGCCCACTCCCCCGCTCGCGCCCACGACCAGCAGCGGGCCGTCGCCCGCGAGCATGCGCACGGCCTGGCTCGCGGTCTGGCCGTTGAGCGGAAGGGTCGCCGCGGTCGCGTAGTCGAGCGCGGTGGGCAGTTCGGTGAGCCAGTCGACGTCAACCGCCACGAGCTGGGCGTATGAGCCGGGCGCGCCGCGGGTGAGGTGCCACGGCACGAGCCCCACGACGCGGTCGCCGACGTGGAACCGGCTGTCCGTCGCGCCGACGGCGACCACGTCGCCGGCGAAGTCCCAGCCCGGCTGGAACGGCGGCGGAACCGGACCGCCCGGGAGCCGGCCGACCCGGGCCGCCGCGTCGGCCGGTTGTACGCACGCCGCCCGCACCCGAACCAGCACCTGGCCTGGCCCGGCGGCCGGATCGGGCAGGTCCACGACGTGCAGAACCTCCGGTCCGCCCAGCGCAGTCACCGCGATCGCGCGCATCTCCCACCTCCGAAGCGTCCAGTGTGGACGGGCCCACCCGGTGGCGCAAGCATCGACCTCCATCGCAGGAACGTGACCTACGTCGCACTTCACTGGGCGATCCGGACCGCAGTCCGTTACAGTCGGACAGGTAATCGGACTGCGGTCCGAATCTGAGGAGGGTTTCCGTGAGCAAGCTTCTGCACATCTCCGCCTCGCCCCGGGGCGACCAGTCCGAGTCGCTCGCCCTCGGCGAGACGTTCCTGGCGACTTATCGCGAGGTGAATCCGGGGGCCGCGGTCGACACCTGGGACCTCTGGGACGGCACGCTGCCGCAGTTCGGTCCGGCCGCCGCGCACGCCAAGATGACGATCTTCGCCGGCGGTACGCCCACCGGCGCCCAGGCCGAAGCCTGGGACGCCGCCCGCGCCGCGTTCCAGCGCTTCGACGCCTACGACCGGTACCTGTTCACCGTTCCGATGTGGAACAGCGGGGTGCCGTACATCCTCAAGCAGTTCATCGACGTCGTGAGCCAGCCGGGCATGGTCTTCTCCTTCGACCCCGAGGCCGGCTACACCGGCCTGCTGCGCTGGAAGAAGGCCGCCGTGATCTACACCGGCGCGGTGTACGGCGACGACCGCGGGCGTGCCTTCGGCACCGACCACCAGCAGCCGTTCTTCCACGACTGGCTCGAGTGGGCCGGGATCACCGACATCACCGAGGTCGCCTTCCGCCCCAACCTGGCCACCGCCGACCCCACCACCGGCCGAACCCAAGCCCGCGCCACCACCACCGACCTAGCCAAAACCTTCTAACCCCACCCGGCGCCGCCCACCCCGCGGCCCGCAGCGGATCAGGGTTCTAAGTCGAATCTTGTCCCAAGATTCGACTTAGAACCCTGATCCGCCCCAAACCAACCAGCACCGCGGAGCCAGACCACCAGACTGCCCATCCAGTCGAACCATGCCAACCCAGTCCAACCCCACTAGCCCCAACCCCCCACGCCCGATACCAACCCAGGCCGGACACTGGCTGACCCACGTCGGGATCAAGCCTGACCGCCCAGAGTGGGTCAGCCAGTGTCCGGCCGCCCTTGACACGAAGACCAAACGCATCGATGATCGTGCCAACGAAACGGCTCGGCGCGGCGCAAAAAACAGCGTGACGCGCTCAGTGATGAACTGACCCGGCCGGTGATCCTCCCGTACCCCTAGGAGCCCACCGTGCCCACAAAACGACATCTCGCCGCCCTAGCCGCCGTCCTGCTCGCCTCGTCGATAGCGATAGTCGCCCAGCAGGCCGATGCCGCCGACATCTTGCTCTCCCGGAACAAGCCCGTGACCGCCTCGTCCGTCGAGTCGTCCGCGTACGCCGCACAGTTCGCGGTCGACGGGGACGCCGCCTCCCGGTGGGCCAGCGTCGAAGGTTCGGATCCGCAGTGGATCCGAGTCGATCTCGGGTCAGCCGTCCCGATCTCCCGTATCCGGCTCGTCTGGGAGGCCGCGTACGCGTCGGCGTACCGGTTGGAGGGGTCGGCCGATGCCTCCACGTGGACCACGATCAAGTCGGCGTCCGGGGAGAACGGTGGCACCGACGATCACTCCGGTCTGACCGCCACCACACGGTACGTCCGGGTGTATGGAACTCAGCGCGGCACCGCGTACGGGTATTCGCTGTTCGAGTTCGAGGTTTACGGGCCCGGTGGCCAGTCCGCCACGGACTATCAGGCCGAGGACGCCTCGTTGGCGCAGGCCGCCGTCGCCACCAACCACACCGGGTTCACCGGCACCGGTTTCGTGGATTACGTGAACGTCGCCGGTGGCTGGATACAGTGGACGATCACCGCCACCTCGGCCGGTCCCGCGACCCTCACCGTCCGGTACGCCAACGGCACCACCGCGAACCGCCCGCTCGACGTCACGGTCAACGGGGCGGCCGCCGCGACCGGTGTGGCCTTCGCCCCGACGGCGACGTGGGACACCTGGGCGACGCAGACGATTCAGGTCACCCTGGTCGCCGGGAGCAACACCGTTCGCGCGACCGCCACGGCGAGCACCGGCGGACCGAACGTCGACAGACTCACGGTCGGAGCCGCCGGAAGCCCGGGCCCGACCAGCAGCCCGAGTCCGACGGGCGGCACGGGAACCCAGTTCACCGTGGCCGCCGCCGGTGACATCGCCGAGCAGTGCACGGCGTCGACCAGCTCGTGTCAGCACCCGAAGACGGCCGCCCTGGTGACGGCGATGAACCCGGCGTTCGTCATCACCATGGGCGACAACCAGTACGACGACGCCCGGCTGTCGGACTTCCAGAACTACTTCGACAAGTCGTGGGGCGCGTTCAAGGCCAAGATGCACCCGGCGCCGGGCAACCACGAGACCTACGACCCCGCTGGGTCCATGGCCGGCTACAAGTCCTACTTCGGGAGTATCGCGTACCCGCAGGGCAAGTCGTACTACAGCTACGACTACGGCAACTGGCATTTCCTCGTGCTGGACTCGAACACGCTGACCGATTCGGCCCAGTTGACCTGGCTCCAGAACGATCTGGCCGGCACTACGAAGGGGTGCGTGGCGGCGTACTGGCATCATCCGCTGTTCAGCTCCGGTGACCATGGCAACGACCCGGTCAGCCGGCAGGCCTGGCAACTCCTGTACGCCGCCCACGCCGACCTGGTCCTCAACGGGCACGATCACCACTACGAGCGGTTCGGCCCGCAGAGCCCGACCGCGGCCGCCGATCCGAACGGGCTCGTCGAGGTGCTCGGCGGCATGGGCGGGGCGTCCCCGTACGACATCGTCAACGTGCAGCCGAACAGCCAGAAGCGGCTGTCCGGGACGTTCGGCGTGCTGAAGCTCTCGTTCACCGACACGACGTTCTCGTGGCAGCTGATCGGGACCGACGGCACGGTCAAGGACACCAGCCCGACGTACACCTGCCACTGATGTACGTAACCGTCGACCGGGATCTCCCGGCACCGGGACGGCGTGCGCTGCGCGCCGTCCCGGCCACCGTGTTCGCCCTCGGCGCGGTCAGCCTGGTCACCGATGTCTCCTCGGAGATGGTCACCGCCGTGCTGCCGCTCTATCTCGCGCTCACGCTCGGCCTCACCCCGCTGCAACTCGGCCTCGCCGACGCGCTCTCCTTCGGGGTCACGGCGGTGCTCCGGCCGATCGGCGGCCGGATCTCCGACCGGTGGCGGGCCAAACCGGTGGCCGTCTTCGGCTACGCGCTCTCGGCGGTGGCGAAGGTCGGCGTACTGCTGGCGGGGGCGGCGATCGGGCCGCTGGCCGCTGCCATCGTCGCCGACCGCACCGGGAAAGGCCTGCGTACCGCGCCTCGGGACGCGATGATCGCCGCCGCGGTGCCGGCCGGGCGGCAGGGGACGGCGTTCGGCGTACACCGGGCGATGGACACGCTGGGGGCGTTGCTCGGCCCGCTGGCCGCGCTCGCCGTCCTGGCCGCGACGGGTGGCGCGTACCGGGCGGTGTTCGGCGTGAGCTTCTGCGTCGCCGTGTTCGGCGTCGGCGTACTGCTCCTGCATGTCCGAGACAGTCCACGGCGGACCGAGGCTCCGCGTCCGATGTGGGCGATCCTGCGCGACCGGTCGCTGCGGCGAATCTGCCTGGCCGCGGCCGGGCTCGGGCTGTTCACCGTCAGCGACTTCTTCGTCTACCTCCTCCTGCAACGCTCCGGCGCGGTGCCGATCCACCTCTTCCCGCTGCTCCCGCTGGGCACGGCCGCGATCTACCTGCTGTTCGCGGTACCGCTCGGCAAGCTGGCCGACACCCGTCGCGTGCGGGTCCTGCTCGGCGGCCATCTCGCCCTGGTCGCCGCCACTGTCCTTCTTGCGGGTACGCCCAGCGCAGCGGTCGCGCTGGTCGGTGTGCTCGCCCTCCATGGGCTCTTCTACGCCGCCACCGACGGAGTGCTCATGGCGTTGGCGGCTCCACAGTTGCCCGCCGATGGGCGTACCACTGGACTGGCGATGATCCAGACGGTGCAGGCGGCCGCCCGGTTCCTCTCGTCGCTCGCGGTCGGCGCGTTGTGGACCGCGTGGGGCGAGCGGACGGCGCTGCTGGTGATGGCGGTCGGACTGATCGGCGCGATCGCGGGCGCGGCGCGGGTGCTGCGATGAGGCGGGCCTGGATCACGGCGGCCGTCGCGCTCGTCCTCACGGGCGGAGCGACCGCGTATGCCGTGAGCGTCCGGCAGCCCGCCGCCCCGACTGGGTCCACCACGTTGGCCGACGACCGGATCTACTTCCGGGACTCGGCGGGCCAGGTCGCCTCGGTACGCGCGACCGACCCGAGCGGCCCAAGGCAACCGCTCGGCTTGCGGTGCGACCGCTTCGCCGTCGCCGCGTCCAGCGCGATCTGCCTGACCGGGGATGTCGGCGCGAGCCTGCCGACGGCGACCGCGCTGATCCTCGACCGCGACCTGCACGAGACCCGGCGGATTCGGCTGGCGGGCGTGCCGAGCCGGGCGCAGGTGTCGCGCAGCGGGCGGATGCTCTCGTGGACGGTGTTCGTGACGGGTGACTCCTACCGCACGAGCGGCTTCTCCACCTGGACCGGCATCCTCGACACCCGCACCGGGTACGCCGTGATCAACATGGAGAACATCCAGCTCTATGTCGACGGCCGCCGGTACTACTCCCCCGACGTGAACTACTGGGGCGTGACGTTCGCCGCCGACGACTCGACCTTCTACGCGACCGTCTCGACGCGTGGCCGGACGTACCTGGTCCGGGGCGACTACGCGAAGTGGGAGGCGCACACCGTGACCACCGGCGTCGAGTGCCCGTCGCTGTCGCCGGACGGCACCCGGATCGTCTACAAACGACGGGACGACGCCGCGCCGGGAGCGCCGTGGCGGCTGGCGGTCCTGGAGTTGGCCGGGCTGCGGTCGGTCGACCTGGCCGAGACGCAGGGCGTGGACGACCAGGCGGTCTGGCTCGACCCCGCGACCGTGGCGTACGCCCGCAATGGCCGGATCTTCACCGTCCCCGCCGACGGCACTGGTACGCCGCGCGAGCTGATCAGTGGCGGGACGTCTCCGGTACTGCTCCGAGCACCCGGGTGATCCCCTCCGCCTCGACCCGGCTCGCCACCACGGCCGGGTCGAGATTCGCGCACAGGACGACGGACGCGCCGACGGTCATCGGGGCCAGCAGCCACTTCACCGGGTGGTCGTGCTCGGCCGCGTCGATCAGGACCCGGTCGCCGGGCTGGATGCCCATCGCCGTCGCCGTTCCCCGGGCCAGCTGTTCCCAGGCCCCGTACGTCGTGCCGTCGACGCTCGCGGCGTCGCTGCCGAGGATCTCCTGATAGGCCGGCGTCACCGCGTCGCGCTGCTCGACGAGCGCGACGAAGTCCAGGTAGCCCTCCGGCACGGGCGATCCCACGACGAACTGCCAGTTCGCCTCGGGCACATCCTCCAGGATGCTGCGTACGCGATCCGGGGCGGCGAAGACGACGTCGTAGGGACCGCCGGGATCACCGAGCCCGGCGGTCGCGTACCCGCGATAGTCCACGCTGACCCCGACCGACCAGGCGCCCAGCAGCACGGCGGCGGTCAGCCAGTGCGGTGGGAGCAGTACGCCGGCCCGGTCGCCCCGGCGCAACCGGCACTCGCCGGTGAGCAGATCCGCCGTACGCCCGGCCCAGACCCCGAGGTCGGCCGCCGACAGCGAGACCCGCTCACCGGACTTGTCGTCGTAATACGTCAGCACATCAGACATCGTCCCACTTGAAGAGCAGGGCGGCCGCGCCGGTCACCACCACGGTGAAGCCGAGCAGGATGCCGATCGCGGGCAGCGTCACCGACGGGGACTGCCCGCGGACCATCACGTCCTGCATCGAGGTGACCAGGTGCTTCAACGGCAGCAGGTTCGAGACCGTCTTCAGCCAGCCGGGCGCGGAGTCGAGCGGGAAGAAGGAGCCGGACAGGAACGCCATCGGCAGCACGACCAGGTTGGCGATGGCGCTGGCCGACTCCGGGGTCTTGGACACCGCCCCGGCGAGCAACCCGATCGAGAGGAACGCCAGCGTGCCCGCGATCATGATCGGAATGAAGGCCCACCAGTAGGACGACAGTTGTAACCCGAAGACCGGTAGCAGGGCGACGCCGATGAAGATGGCCGACTGGAGCAGCGCGATGCCGATGCTGACGCCGACCCGGGCGGTGACGATCGACGCGACCGAGACCGGCGACAGGCGCAGCCGCCGCAGGATCTTCTTCTGCCGCCAGGACACCAGCGTCAGCGCCGCGCCGAAGGTCGCGCCGCTGGCGATCGCCCAGCCCAACAGGCCCGGCGTCATGTACTGGATGGTCTTCATCGACTTGTCCTCGACCGGTTCGGCCGACAACGACAGCGCGGGCGTCGAGACCCCGGCCGCCGCCAGGTTGCCCTGCTGGACGATGCTCTCCATGATCCCGCGTACGGTGGCCGCCTTGACCTGGTCGGCCGCCGAGAAGTGCACGACGATCTTGCCGCCCTGCTGCTCGATGGCGGCGTCGGAGTCGCCGGCCCGGACCTTCTCGAGCGCGCCCGCCAGGTCGTCCGTCTTCGTGATCTTGAGAACCTGCTCCACGTCGCCGCGGGCGTCCGCCGGGATCTGGTCCAGCACCGCGACCGAGCCGACCTGGAGCACCTCGGTCTTCGACGTCCCGGTGTCCTTGAACAGCGCGCCGAAGACGATGAGGAACATCAGCGGGAAGAGGATGGTGAAGAAGGTGGCCGTCTTGTCGCGCACGAAGCCGAGCGCCATCGCCTTGGAGAGGCTGACGAAACTGGTCACGCGCGGTACTCCCGTCCGGTCAGGTTGAGGAAGACGTCTTCGAGGGTCGCGCCGCGGACGGACAGCCCGCGCAGGGCGTCGCGCTCGGCGAGCGCCGCGAGGATCGGGGCGGGCTGCCGGGTGGCGAAGGTCAGCGAGACGCCGTCGTCGTCCAGTTCGGCCCCGTTGGCCAGCGCCTGCGCCTCGGCCAGCGTGATGGTGCCGCTCTCGATGGCGATGCGGGTCGGCGCGTCCAGCTCGCGTACCAGCACCGCGGGCGGCCCCGACTGGAGGATCTGGCCGTGGTCCATGATCGCGACCCGGTCGCAGAGCGACTCGGCCTCGTCGAGGTAGTGCGTGGTCAGCACGACCGTCCGGCCCTGCTCGTTGATGCCGCGCAGGACGTCCCACAGATTGCGGCGCGCCTGCGGATCGAGGCCGGAGGTCGGCTCGTCGAGGAACACCACGTCGGGACTGTGGGCCAGCGCGCACGCGATCGACAGCCGCTGCTGCTGGCCGCCCGAGAGCTTCTCGTGCGGCAGGTTGCCCATGTCTTCGAGGCCCACGATCGCCAGCCACTCGTCGGCCTGCTTCGCCGATACGCCGTACAGCGACGCGAAGGTCCGGATCTGCTCCCGCGCGGTCAGCCGCTCGAAGAACGCGCTCGCCTGGAGCTGTACGCCGATGCGGGGCAGCAGCTTCGGGTTGCGCGGCCAGGGGCTCTCGCCGAGGACGGCGATCCGGCCGGAGTCAGGCTCCCGGAGACCCTCGATCATCTCCAGGGTGGTGGTCTTGCCAGCGCCGTTCGGGCCGAGGATGCCGAAGAACTCCCCCGACTGGACCTCGAAGGAGACCCCGTCGACGGCTTTCACCTCGCCGTACGCCTTTCGCAGGTCGCTGACCTCGATGGTGGGTGTTGACATGCGGTGCACTCTACTGACTTTGAGCAAACGTTGATCTTTACAGTGATGCGGTGCACCTTGAGCTGATCGCCCTCATCGTGGCCGAGTACGACCCGGCCATCGCCTTCTTCGTGAACGTGCTCGGATTCGACCTCGTGGAGGACGTTCCATCGACCACAAACGACGGTCGGCCGAAGCGCTGGGTCGTGGTACGCCCGCCCGGTGCGCGTACCGGGATCCTGCTCGCGCAGGCCGACGGCGAACGGCAGGCCGCCGCCGTCGGCGATCAGGTCGCCGGGCGCGTGGGGTTCTTCCTGCGCGTCGACGACTTCGACTCGGCGTACGCCCGCATGGCGGCGGCCGGCGTCGAGTTCGTGACGGTGCCGCGCGACGAGGCGTACGGGCGGATCGCGGTGTTCCTCGACATCGCCGGGAACCGCTGGGACCTCCTCGGTCCTAGCTCCCCGAACGGAGCGTCAGCAGGGTGATCTCGCTCGGCGCGAACACCCGGAACGGCGGTCCCCAGAATCCGGTGCCCCGGCTGGTGTAGAGCTGCGTACGCTCGCCGTGCCGGCTCAGCCCCGCGACGGCGGGCTGGTCGACCCGGACGAGGTAGTGGAACGGCCAGATCTGGCCGCCGTGCGTGTGCCCGGACAGCTGCAGGTCGACACCGTGCTCGACGGCGTGCCGGATCTGCTTCGGCTGGTGGGCGAGCAGCAGCACCGGCAGCGCCGGGTCGGCCCCGGTGAGGGCGGCGCCGAGGTCCTCGCCGTGGCCGGGCAGCCCCGAACCGGCGGCGGTCACGTCGTCGACGCCCGCGATCACCAGCCGGTCGCCGTTGCGCTCGACGACGACGTGGCGGTTGCGCAGCGCCTCCCAGCCCAGCTCCCGCATCCGCTCGACCCAGCCCTGGGCCTGGCTGTAGTACTCGTGGTTGCCGGTGACGTAGGTGCGGGCCAGCGCCGCGCGGATGCGGCCGAGCGGCTCGGACTGCTCCCGGCGCGCCTCGGCGGTGCCGTCGGCGATGTCGCCGGTGTGGCAGACGACGTCCGCGTCCAGCGCGTTGACCGCCTCGGTCACCCAGCTGGACCAGCGCGCCCGGTCGATCGGGCCGTAGTGCGTGTCGGTGATCAGGACGACCTTGGCCCCGTCGAACCCGGCGCCGAGCCGCGGGATCGCCACGTCGACGCGGCGCACTCGGGGCACGCGCATCGCCTCGGCGTACCCGTAGAGGAGAAGCAGGAGCGCGACGGCCGCGACCGACCCGGCGACCACCCGCGCGCCCGTCTGGCTCTCGATCCCACCGAGCGCGAGTGCCCCGCGCAGCAGCGTGCCGACCACGGACCAGGTGAACAGCACCCAGATCACGCCGAGCATGACGTCGCCGGCGCGGGCGGCCCAGTCGCGGCCGCGGCCGTGCCCGAGGAACATGAAGCCGGGGAACGCCGCGAGCGCGACGACGAAGACGACGCTGCCCAGCACCTCGACCGGGGTCGACCAGCCGGGCGCGGCGACCAGGGTCCACCACGGTACGCCGAACAGCAGGGCGAGCACGACGACCAGGGCGGACACGAAGAAGAGGGCGCGCGAGGACCGGCGGGGCTCGACGGCGGCTTCGCCTGCGGTCATGAGGGCAGCTCCTTAGCGATCAGGTCCCTCGATTGTGGCCGCCTTCGGCGCGATCGCCCACTCCGCCGTCGCCCGGTTTCCGCCGGAAGCGCGGATGGTTCGAGCCATCCGCGCTTCACCGGGGAGGCCTAGCAGCGGTTCGGGCTGCCGTTGTCCTTCAAGTGGTTGTCCCAGATCCAGCCGGACAGGTCCCGGCCCTTCACCTTGACGTGGGTCCACGTGTTGCCGTAGCTGTTCGTGATGAAGCAGTGGTAATTGAGTGCTGTCGACGTCGGGAGCGTCGTGATGGCAGAGCAGTCCTCGTACGGGCCCGTACGCAACGGCGCGGACTCTTCGGTGTACTCGTTCGCGCCCGCGGGGTCCTTGTCAGACCACGAGTGGGTGCTACAGGCGGCGGCAGCCGGCGAGCTCACGGCGAACACGACTGCCGTGACGACGGCGGGCACCACGGCCAGGGCGGCGCCGAGCTTTCTTCCGAGCATCGATCCTCCTCGTCAGTGTGGGCGATCTGCGACCACACTCACAGCTCGGAGTACATACCACCTACACGAGACATACATATCGACATGTCTGATCTTGAATCGAGGCGTGGTTCACGGTGACACGGCCAGGACCAGGTACGCCGCCAGGATGGACAGGTGCACCCCGCCCTGCAACGGCGTCGCCCGGCCGGGGATGACGGTCAACGTCCCGACGACGACCGTCAGCGCCAGCAGCACGATGTGCGTCGAGCCGAGCCCGAGCAGCAGCCGGTCGTTCAGCCAGAACGAGGCGACCGCGACCGCCGGGATGGTCAGGCCGATGCTGGCCATCGCCGAGCCGAGGGCCAGATTGAGACTGGTCTGTACGCGATCCCGCCGGGCGGCGCGTACGGCGGCGATGCTCTCGGGCAGCAGGACGAGCATGGCGATGACGACGCCGACGACCGACGCGGGCAGCCCGGCCTCGGCGACGCCGGACTCGATCGCGGGCGAGATGGACTTGGCCAGGCCGACCACCGCCACCAGGGCGACCAGCAGCAGACCCAGGCTCACCCAGGTCTGGCGGACGGTCGGCGGCTCGGCGTGGCTCTCCTCGTCGATGACCTCGCCCTTGGAGGTGATCGGGAGGAAGTAGTCGCGGTGGCGGACCGTCTGCGTGGTGACGAACAAGGCGTACAGGATGAGGGCCGAGCCCGCGGCGAAGACGAGCTGCGCGGTCGAGAACTGCGGCCCGGGAGCGCTCGTGGTGAACGTCGGCTCGACCAGGCTCAGCGTGGCCACGGTCGCGACGCTGGCCAGGGCGGCGCCGGTGCCCTCGGGGTTGAAGACCGCGACCCGCCGCCGCAGCGCCCCGACCAGGAGACACAGCCCGAAGATGCCGTTGCAGGTAATCATCACGGCGGCGAAGACGGTGTCCCGGGCCAGCGCGGCGTTCTTCTCGCCGCCCCCGATCATCAGCGAGATGATCAGCCCGACCTCGATGATCGTGACCGCGACGGCGAGGACGAGCGACCCGAACGGCTCCCCGACCCGGTGCGCGATCACCTCGGCGTGATGCACCGCGGCGAGGACGGCGCCGGCCAGCACCAGCCCGGCGAGCGCCACGGCGAACCCCGGCAGGTCCCGGTGCCACACTCCGACCAGGACGACGATCGCCACTGGCGGCATGAGCAGCGTCCAGTACTCCATCAGCCGGGTGAACATGTTTCCGAGTCTGACGGATGATCTGCGGCAATTGTGGCAGAAAGGCCGGTAAAGAGCAGGTCAAGCCCGCCCGCGAAGGCCTCCCGGGCGATCGCCTCCAGCGAATAGGGCTGGGCGTCGCGCGTACTCAGCCAGACCGACTCGGGGAACCGGGCGGCGAAGTCGGGCACCTCCGCCAGGAGGCGGGCACTGCGGGCGGACCACCACTGCTCGTCGGGCGTACCGGTGACCTCGGCGGCCTTGCGGCCCTCCGTGATCGTCTGCGCGCTGCCGCGGACGAGGTGGTAGAGCGCGGTCACCAGCGGGCGGCACCGATCGGCCGGCAGCCCGGTGGCGCGCAGGATCGTCGCCAGGTTCTCCAGCACGACCTGCTCGTTCGGCCCGAGCACCGGCCGCGCGAACGAGACCTGCACGGTCCACGGATGACGGAGATGGAACTCCAGCAGGTCGCCGGCCCAGGCCGTGATCGCGGTACGCCAGCCGCCGGCGAGGTCGTAGGCGACCGGCAGTTCCGCGTGCGCTCCGTCGTACATGACGTCGATCAGCTCGTTCTTGCCGGGGACATAGGTGTACAGCGACATCGCCGTCCGGCCGAGCCGCTCCCCCACGGCGCGCATCGACAGCCCGGTGAGGCCGTCCCGATCGGCGATCGCGGTCGCGGCTCGCACGATCTCGTCCAGGCTGATCGCCCGCTTCGGACCTGGCTGCGTACGCGCTACCGGCCGTTCCCGCCACAGCGCCGAGATCGACCAAGCCGGATCGCCCTGGCCCGCGTACACACCCACTTGCATCTCCTTACGCCGTAAACTAATCTGGAACACCTTACAGGATAAGGAGATCTTGCCATGGTCGCGTACGAGGTGCACGGAACCGGCCCGGCCGTGCTGATGCCGGTGAATCCGCAGCCCGTCGAGGGAACGCAGGCTGACGAGATGCGCGCCTGGGGCGTGAACCCGGCCAACGGCCGCGATCTCATCGCCGGGCTGACCGACGCCTACCGGGTGGTCGCGTTCGACTACGAGGGGCACCGGCTCGCGCATCCCGTACCCCTGACGCCCGATCGCCTGGCCGAGGACATCTTGGCGGTCGCCGACGCGGCCGGGGTGGAGCGGTTCGCGTACTACGGCTATTCGTGGCTCGCCCTCGCCGGCCTCCAGCTGGCCCTGCGCACCGACCGGCTCACCGCGCTGGCCATGGGCGGTTTCCCACCCCTCGACGGCCCGTACGCGTCGATGCTGGCCGTCACGAAGGCGACCCACGACCTGGCCGTCGACCCGTCCTCCCAGCCACCCTCGTCGGAGTCGGACTCGGTCTGGGACTCGGCCGAGCTGACCTTGTCGCCCGAGCAGACGGGCCAGTTCGTCGTGCTCTACGTGGCGTTGCAGTCGTTCTCCGACGCCGCCGCCTCACTGTCGGTGCCCCGGCTGTGCTTCGCGGGCTCGAAGGACATCATCGAATACGGCCCGAAGTGGGGCGGGGTGACCGTCGACATCGCCGGGCCGCTGCTGCGCCGGGGCGACGACCTCGCGGCCGCCGGTTGGGGCGTACGCGTCCTCGACGGGCTCGACCACACCGGAGCGATGCAGGCCACCAACGTCCTGCCGGTGCTGCGCCCGTGGCTCGACTCCGTCCACCTCGCCTGACGAAGCCGTCGGACGGATCAGCGGTCGTTCGATCGCTTCCAGGGCAGCCGGCCCTCGATCTCGACCTGGAGGGAGAAGCTGAGGAAGGTCCGGATCAGCACGATGATCCCGAGCACCGCCACGTTCTCCACCGTCGGCGACACCGCGACGGTCCGGATGAGGTCGGCGGCGACCAGGATCTCCAGGCCGAGCAACAGCACACCGCCGAAGGTCGCCCGCACCTTCTGGTACGCCGCCGCCCCGCCCTCGCGCCGCCAGGCGTCCACGGCCACCACGACCGACCACAGCAGACCGGCGCAGAGCACCCCGACGCCGATGTACTCGAAGATCTGGGCGACCAGCTCCATCCGGGTCAGCCCAGCAGACGGGCTTTCGCCGTGGCGAACTCCTCATCGGTCAGCGCACCGGCGGTATGCAGGTCGGCCAGCTTCTTCAGCTCCGCCGTGAGGTCGACGCCCGGTTGAGGAGCCGCCGGCATCGCGGCAGCCGCCTGTTGCTGCTGCATCTCGGCGACCGCCTGCTGGGTCGCCGCCTGGTCGGCGGCCGCCTGCGCCTTGGCGGCCTGCCGGTTCCGGATGCCCCCGGAGACGGCGGTCGCGGTTCCGGCGACGACAGCGGTTCGGGCCACTGTGCCCAGCAGCCCGGGGCGGCGGCGGACGACGGCGGGACGGAGCAGCATGGCGACCTCCGCGGACTGAGTCGGAATGAGTCGGAATGAGTCGGGATGAGCGTCAGACGGTTTCGAGAGCCTCGACGACGTCGGCCGGAATGCGTTCGGCCAGCGCGATCCGCCCGCCCGCCGCTTGGACCTCGCTGCGCAACTCGGCGGCCCAGAGGTTCTCCCACAGCAGTACGCCCGCCGTCGAACCAGGACTGAGTTCGGCCCCGATGGCCGCTAGATCGTCCTCGCCGATCAGCCCGTCGACGGCTTGGATCGTGCTGTCGAAGGCCTCGTACGCCGCCTCCCCCTCGCGCTCGGTGAGTTCGAAGGAGCCGACATTCCCCTCGGCGTCCTTGCGGACGAAGGCGACGTCGATGATCCGGATCGCACCCTGGTCGACCAGGCGGGCGATCTTCGGCGCGAGCGTACCGGGCAGGTCGTCCGGGAACTCGACGACGACGAGGTCCAGCGGTCCTCTGCTCATCTCGGTCCTTCCCGGTCAGGCGGTCGGGCGCGGCGCGACGGTCAGCGCCCAGATCACGAAGACGTCGAGCGCGATGATGACCAGCGCCCAGATCGGGTAGTACGGGAGGAAGAAGAACTGCGCGATGGCGGAGAGCACCGCGAGGCCGATGCCCACGCCGCGCGCCCAGGCCGCCCCGGTGAACAGGAAGAAACCGGTGACCGCGACCAGGGCGCCCAGGATCAGGTGGATCCAGCCCCAGGCGGTGGTGTCGATCTCGTACACATAGTTCGGCGCGACCACGTAGAACGAGTCCTTGATGATCGCGGCCAGGCCCTGGAAGAACTGCATGACGCCCAGCAGGACCATCATGCAGGCGGCGAACACCATGCCACCTTCCGACCAGGCCCGCTTGCTAGAGGACATTTCCGTCATTGGCCCACCGTACGGAAATATCTCTCGGGTCGTCGGCGGTTTCGCCAAGATCTGCCAGCCTCGCCACCCGTGACATCCCCGGCCGCACACGTGACGCGCCCGCGACGCCGGAGTGAGTGAAAGCGCCACGATTCACAGTCGCGATGCTATTCACCGGCGCGCGCCAATGGTCTACTTACAGTCAGTAAGGCGCGACGGTCGGTGATTTACATCGGCGCGGGGACTCTGACAGGGGCGCTTGCGATGACCGATTACGACGGACCACCGGTCCCGGCCTGGGACCTCGACGGCACCTGGCTGTTCGTCGGCGACGAAGTCGTGCTCGCCGGCCATGGCGCGGAGGCGTACGGCCGCATCGTCGGGGTGGACCCCGACGGTTCGGGCCTGCCGATCGTGCTGATCCTGGCGGGGCAGGGCCGGGGCGGACAGGCCCCGCTGCCGCTGGCCCGGATCAACGGCAAGCGGGTCCCGGCCGACGCCGCCGCGCGGGCGGGCGGCGGCCGGGAGGATCGACTGTGGAGCAGCAGCCTGCGCGACAACGAGGGTCGCGGCTGGCTGTGAGTCAGTCTTCGTCCGGCTCGACCAGCAGCCGGGCGTAGTTGGCCATGGACCGCTGATAGCGCGGCAGGTGCTTGGCGAGCGCGCCGACCGCGAGCGACACCGCCTCGCGTTCCCGGCCGACGCTGGTCAGCGCGAGGGCCAGGGTGGCGCTGAGCGCGTCGTCCAGTTCGTCGGAGCCCTGCGTACGCTCAGCGGTCAGCAGCCGCACGCTCTCCTCGGCCTGCCCCATGTTGCGCAGGGAACTCGACATCTGGATCACCGAGCGCCGCCGCCGGATGCCGTCGATGCCCAGCTCCAAGGCCTCGCGATACGACGGGATGGCCCGGTCGGAGTGCCCGGTCGAGTCCCACGCGCAGGCCCGTTCGAACGCGGCGACCGGGTGGCCGGGTCCGAGTTCGTCGGCGAGGTCGCCGACCCGGGCGCGGAACTCCTCCTCGTCCCACTTGTCCGGCGCGGCGTTGAAGTCCGCCCAGAGGGCGTCGCTGCGCTGCTCCCAGTCCCGATTCATCTTCGTTCTCCTCGCTGTCGTTCGTGCGGTGATCACTGTGCGGGCCGGGCTAGAGTGGGCGCCAGTGATTCGGCGATCACCGAATGTCTGCCCGATGTCTGGAGGTCAGAGTGGCGGTCACGCTCCGGTTCAGCCCGGACGACCTACTGCGCTGCCGCTTCGCCGCCTCGCCCATGCTGGAGACGGTCTCCGCGGTCCGGCTGCTCTCTGCGTCCGAGGACCCCGGGCCGCATCGGCGGTGGCTCAGTACCGTCGACCGCCAAGGCCTCGACCTTCGCCCGCTCCACCTGCTCCTGCCCCGCCGCGGCTACGCGCCGGACTTCCTCTCCCCGCCGCCGGGCGGGCGGGCGGCGCGATTCGCCGACGAGCTGCGGGCCGTGGCCGCCACTGATCATCAACAGATACGCCGAGAGCTGCGCCGGTCGCTGGCCGACACCCCGGGCGCGGTGGAGTCGCCGACCGGACGACTGCTGCTGGGCGACCCGGCTCGCGTACTGGCGATGCTGGTCGAGCTGATCCGGCGGGCCTGGGAGGTGCTGGTCGAACCGGTGTGGCCCCAGGTACGCGGGCTGCTCGACGCCGACGTGAGCTTCCAGTCCCGGCGGCTGGCCGAGGGCGGACTCGACCGGCTGTTCGCCGAGCTGCATCCCCGGCTGCGCTGGGGCAACGGCGTACTGACCCGCGAGTATGGCGACGACGACCACCGCGATCTGCGGGGCGAGGGCCTGATCCTGGTCCCGAGCGCGTTCAAATGGGACCAGGTCGTCGTCATCGTCGATCCGCCGTGGCAGCCCGCCGTCGTCTACCCCGCCCGCGGGCTCGGCACCTTGTGGCAGCCCCCGGCCTCGGATCGGCAGGCCGCGCTCGGGCGGCTGATGGGCAAGACCCGGGCCGCGCTGCTCGCCGATCTGGGCTCACCCACGAGCACGACTGTGCTGGCCCACCGGCACGCGCTGGCCGCCGGGACCGTCTCCGAGCATCTGACGGTGCTCCGCGACGCCGGATTCGTCATCGGCGAGCGGCACCGGCACGAGATCCGCTATCGACGTACGCCGCTCGGCGAAGCCTCGATCGGCTGACGTCCGGTGACGAGGCCGACCGCCTCGGCCAGACTCCTGGGCCGGCGGACCGCCTCCGGCAGGCGTACGCCGTCCCAGCCCGGTCCACCGGCGAGCACCAGCTTGGCCGCGGGCCGGGCGGCGAGGACGTCGGTGAGCTGGCCGACGTGGGCCGTCTCCCGGGTCTGCGACCACAGCACGACGATGTCGGGCCCGGCTCGGCGGACGGCCTCCCGGAGCGCCTCCGGCGGCACCCGGGCACCGAGCAGCCGGGTCGCGACACCGGTTTCGGCGAGGGCCGCCGCCAGCGCTTCCAGTGCCAGGCTGTGCTGCTCCTCGTCGGTGCACGCGAGCAGGATCTGGGCCGCCGACGACGGCCACTCGGTCGCCGCGAGTCCCACCGAGATCTCTTTCGAGATCAGGTGTTCCACCTCGACCAGCGCGCCGGTCGCCGCATGCTTGCGTCCGATGTGGATGAGCGCGGGCGCCAGCAGCTCGGTCCACGTCGCGACGACGCCGTCCTGGGCGAGCGCGCCGCCGATGATCCGGCGCAGTTCGGCCGCGTCGAGCCGCAGCGCGGCCCGGGTCAGCCCGCGCACGGCCGGGCCGGCGGAGCCGACCGCCACCGCGTGCCCGCCGCCGTCGCGCCGAGCCGCCGGGATCGGCCGGCCGAGGACCCAGGCGGCGGCCTGCGCCGGCGCCACACCCTGCCCGACGAGGCGCTGCATCTCGGCCAGCCGCCGCAGGTCCGCCGGCCCGTACCGGCGGTGTTTCCCGGTTTGACGGCTCTCCGGCCCGAGTCCGTAGCGGCGATCCCAGGTACGCAACGTGGTGACGGCGACGCCGACGAGCCGGGCGGCCTCGCTCGCCGTCAGGGCCTCCTCTGCCACCACGATTTCCCCTCTTCAGCCGATCTTCCTGCCGTCCGGTCGGCGGCCGATCGGGTCGGCGGCCGTGCGCGCACGGAGGAAGCCTAGTTGCCCGCCCGCCGCCGGAATTCCGCTCCCCCGTCCCCTTTTTATGATGCGGATTTCGATGCAACTGCTACCGTTAAGAGTATGCGATGCCTGGTCACAGGGGCTACCGGATACATCGGCGGCCGACTGGCACCCCGGCTGCTGGAGGCCGGGCACGAGGTCCGCTGCCTGACCCGATCGGCGACCCGACTACGCGACGTTCCATGGGCCCGGTACGCCGAGGTGGTCGAGGGCGACCTGCTCGCCGCCGAGTCGCTGACGGACGTCTTCGCCGGCGTCGACGTCGCGTACTACTTGGTGCACTCGCTCGGGACGCCGGACTTCGAGGACCGCGACCGCCGGGCGGCGCGCGCCTTCGCGGAGGCGGCCGCGGCGGCGGGCGTACGCCGGATCGTGTATCTCGGCGGCCCGGCCGTCACCGGCGACTCCGCGGCGTCGGCGCATCTGCGATCGCGATCCGAGGTCGCCACGGTATTGGCCTCGACCGGTGTGCCGACCGTGACGCTGCGCGCCGCCATCATCCTCGGCTCCGGCTCCGCCTCCTTCGAGATGCTGCGCTACCTGACCGAGCGGCTGCCGGTCATGGTGACCCCGCGCTGGGTCGGCAACCGCATCCAGCCGATCGCCGTCCGGGACGTGCTGCACTATCTGACCGGCTGGGCGACCGTTCCCGACGAGGTCAGCCGGTCCTTCGACATCGGCGGCCCGGACATCCTCACGTACGCCGAGATGATGCGCCGGTACGCCCGGGTCGCGCAGCTGCCGCCCCGGGTCATCCTGCCGGTGCGTACGCTGTCGCCCTGGCTCAGCTCGCAATGGGTCGGCCTGGTGACCCCCGTTCCCGGGGCGATCGCGAAGCCGCTGGTGGAGAGCCTGATCCACGAGGCGGTCCGCCACGATCACGACATCGCCGACTACGTGCCCGACCCGCCGGGCGGCCTCAAGGGGTTCGACGAGGCGGTACGCCTGGCGCTGGCGAAGATCCGCGACGCCGACGTCGAGACGCGCTGGTCCACGGCGGAGTGGACGCGGGCGCCGGCCGACCCGTTGCCGACCGACCCGGACTGGTCGGGCGGTACGGCGTACGTCGATCGGCGCGAACGCCCGGTGCAGGCGTCGTCCGGCTCGTTGTGGCGGGTCGTCACCGGCATCGGCGGCGAGACCGGGTGGTACTCGTTCCCGCTGGCCTGGTCCGTCCGGGGCTGGCTCGACCGGGCCCTCGGCGGGGTCGGGCTGCGCCGGGGCCGCCGCGACCCCGAGGAGCTTTTCGTCGGCGAAGCGCTGGACTTCTGGCGGGTCGAGGAGATCGAACCGGGCCGGCTGCTGCGGCTGCGCGCCGAGATGTTGTTGCCCGGCCGGGCCTGGCTGGAGATGGCGGTCGACGGCGACGGGCCCGACAGCGTCTACCGCCAGCGCGCGATCTTCCTGCCCCGAGGCCTGTCCGGCCACCTCTACTGGCGGGCGATCTCCCCGTTCCACGCGGTGATCTTCGGCGGGATGGCGCGCAACATCGCGAGCACCGCCGAACGGGCCGATCATCCGGACTGAGCCCGGGGACCGGTGATCCGCTGGGCGGCGAGCTTGCCGGAGATCAACACCATCGGTACGCCGACCCCGGGGGTCGTCCCCGACCCGGCGAACACCACGTTCGCCAGGCTCGGATGGCGATTCGGGGACCGGAACGGGCCGGTCTGCGCCAGCGTGTGCGCGGCGGCGAACGGCGTTCCCGCAGCCATTCCGTCAGCCGCCCAGTCCGCCGGCGTGACGACCTGCCGGGTGACGATCGAGTCGCCGAGTCCGGCGTACCCCCGGGTTTCGAGCACCTTCACCAGCTCGTCGGCGTAGCGCTCGGCCAGGCCGCCCCGCCAGTCCAGCGGGCCGGCGGTCAGGTTGGGCACCGGGGCGAGCACGTAGTACGCCTGCCGAGCGGCGGGCGCGACGGTGGGATCGGTCCGGCTCGGGTTCGTGACCAGCAGCGACGGGTCGCTCATCAGCTCGCCGCGCCGGATCACCTCGGTGAAGGTACGCCGCCAGGCGTGCCCGAAGTGGATGTTGTGGTGCGCCGTGTGCGCGTACGCCCGGGTGGAGCCGATGTGCAGCACGACGCACGACGGCGAGTACCGCTGGACGCGCCGCGGACCCGGTCCGGGCAGCAGCCGGTACGCCGCCTCGGTGTCCGGGTTGAGGACGACCGCGTCGGCGGGGAAGCGGCGCCCGTCGGCGGTGTGCACGGCGACCGCCCGGCCCGCCCGGACCTCCACCTCCGTCGCCTCGGCCTGGTAGTGGAACTCGACTCCGTGCTTGTCGGCCGCGCCCGCGAGCGCGATCGGCACGGCGTGCATCCCGCCGGCCGGGTAGTACACGCCCGCGATGGTGTCCAGGTACGCGATGACGGCGTACAGCGCCCGGGCGTCCTGCGGGGCGAGCCCGGCGTACATCGCCTGGAAGGAGAAGACTCGGCGGGTGCGCTCGTCGCGGAAGAACCGGTCGACCCGGCGCTGCAGGCCGCCGAACGCGCCCTGTCCGAGCAGCCGCAACAGGTTGAGCGTCACCAGATCGCGTGGCCGGTCGAAGTTCCGGTCGATGAAGTCGGCCCGTTCCAGCTCCCACAGGCGCTGGGCGTACGCGGCGAAGCGGCGGTAGCCGTCGGCCTCCCGTGGTCCGCAGAGCCGGGCGATCTCGGCCGCCATGCGATCGGGCTCGGCGGTCACGTCGAGCTGGGAGCCGTCGGCGAACCATGCCCGGTACGCCGGGTCGAGCTGTGTCAGGGAGAGCCAGTCCGCCAGGTTCTCGCCGACCGCTGCCAGCGCCTCGGCGATCAGGTCGGGCATGGTGAGCACGGTCGGCCCGCTGTCGAAGTCGAACCCGGCCGCCGACCGCCGTCCCGCCCGGCCGCCGGGCTGGTTCGCCTTCTCCAGCACGGTCACCTGGCGACCGGCTCCGGCCAGATGCAGCGCGGCGGCCAGGCCGCCGAGCCCGGCTCCGATGACGACCACGCGATCGGTGGGACCGGTGATCCGCGGGGCGCTCATGCCGACCGCCAGGCGGCCGCGTACGCCAGCGAGGTGAGCGCGGACCGGGCGTCATCGGTGATCGGGGCCGTGGCCAGCGCCTCGACGCCAGCCGTCACCCGCTCGGTGATCATCTCGCGGACCCGCTCGGGCGCCCCGGTGGACTCGATCAGTTCGGTCAGCCGCCGGAGCTGATCGGGGTCCGGCGGAGCTTCGCCTCGGCAGCGGTCGAGCAGGGCGTCGATCTCGATCCGGCTCGGGCCGCTAGCGGCCGTGCGGGCGAGCTGGATCAGCACCGTGGGCTTGCCCTGGGCCAGGTCGTCCCCGGCGGGTTTGCCGGTCCGCGCCGGCTCCCCGAACACGCCGAGCAGGTCGTCGCGCAACTGGAACGCCTCGCCGACGCTGACGCCGTACCGGGTGAACGCGGCCGCCGCCGACGAGTCGAGCCGCCCGGCCAGTGCCCCGCCGAAGTGCAGCGGGCGGACGACGGTGTAGCCGGCGGTCTTGAGCCGGGCGACCCGCAACGCCCGGTCCACCGTCCACTCCGGAGAGTGCTCGCCGAGGACGTCCAGGAACTGCCCGGCGATCGCCTCGACCCGCATCACGTCGTACGCCTGCCGCGCGGCGGCCAGCGCGGTCGCGGGCACCAGCGCCTGAGCCATCAACCGGTCGGCCCAGACGAGGCAGAGGTCGCCGACGAGCACGGCGGTCGAATCGCCGAACCGCTCCGACGCCCCGGTCAGCCCGGACCGCTCGTGAGCCGCAGCCAGCGCGCGATGGGCGGTCGGCCGGCCGCGCCGGGTCGCCGACCGATCCATGACGTCGTCGTGCACGAGGGCGAACGCGTGCAGCAGCTCGAGCGCGGACAGCGCCGGGAGCACCCGCTCGGTGGGCTCCTGTCCGCCGCAGGCCCGCCACCCCCAGTACGCGAACACCGGCCGCAGCCGTTTGCCGCCGCCCAGCACCGCGTCACGGGCCGTCGAGGCCAGCAGATCGAGCCGCGGATCCAGCGCGACGAGCGCCGCCGACTCAGTCGCGACGAAGGATGCGAGCCGCTCATCGACGGCTTCGGCGAGCGTCGCGAGCCAGGTCGGACCGGCCGGTCGGGCGACGGTCAGCGTGAGAGTCTCTTCGGCCACCCTCCGAGATTAGCCGATGTCGCGAGTTGCGTCGATTGCTGCGTCGAATTAGCATGAGCGGACGCCTGCGAGAGGGGAAGATCGTGGACGAGCGCCTGGCTGCCGCGTACGAGGAGTGCCGAAAGCTCCACCGCCGCCACGGCCGGACCTACTACCTCGCGACCCGGCTGCTGCCGGCCGAGCTGCGCCCGCACGTGCACGCGCTCTACGGCTTCACCCGCTACGCCGACGAGATCGTCGACTCGACGCCGGACCTGACCGTCGCGCAGCGGGCGGCGCGCCTGCGGGCCTGGGGCGCCTCGTTCGCCCTCGGCTTGTCCGGCGTGCCGGTCGACGATCCGATCCTGCCCGCCGTCCTGCACACGATCGCCGTCCAGGACCTGGACCGCGCGGACTTCACGGCGTTCCTGCGCAGCATGGAGATGGATCTCGACGTGGCGTCCTACGCCACCTACGCCGACCTGCTGGAGTACATGGAGGGGTCGGCCGCCGTGATCGGCACGATGATGCTGCCGATCCTCGGTCCGGCCGACCCGGCGGCGGCCCGGGAACCAGCCCGTCAGCTGGGCCTGGCCTTCCAGCTCACCAACTTCCTGCGGGACGTCGGCGAAGATCTCGATCGCGGCCGGATCTACCTGCCGAAGGACGACCTCGACCGGTTCGGCGTCACCGAGGCCGACCTCGACCGCGCCCGCGAGACCGGTCGCAGCGACGACCGCCTCCGCGCGCTCATCCGGTTCGAGGCTGAGCGCGCCCGGCGCCACTACGCCCTCGCCGCGCCCGGCGTACCGATGCTCGCGCCGGCCGCTCAGGCCTGTATCCGCACGGCGTTCCACCTCTACTCCGGCATCCTCGGCGAGATCGAACGCCAGGCGTACGACGTGTTCGCCCGGCGGGCGGTGGTACCCCGGCGTACGCGGGTAATGGTCACCGCACGGAGTCTGCTGACGCCGACCGGCCGGGGCGTCGCCCTGGCACCCCACTCGATCGCCCTGGGGGCCTGATGCGTACCGCCGTCGTGCTGTTCACCCGGGACCTGCGGGTCGCCGACAACCCGGCGCTGCACGCCGCGTGCGAGATCGCCGACCGGGTCGTGCCCCTGTTCGTGGCCGATCCGAGCGTGCCCAGCTCGCCCTATCGGCAGCGGTTCCTCGCCGAGAGCCTGGCCGACCTCCGGGAATCGTTGCGCCATCTGGGCGGCGAGCTGGTGATCCGGGAAGGCGATCCGGTCACCGAGGCTGTCAAGCTCGCCCGGGAGACGGGTGCGTTCGGCATCGGGCTCGCGACCGACGTCAGCGGCTTCGCCGCCGCCCGCGAACGCCGGTTGCGCCGGGCCTGTGCCGACGAACGGCTGGCGCTGAAGCTCTTCGACTCCGTCACCGTCGTCCCGCCCGGCGCCCTGCGTCCGTCCAGCGGCGGCGATCACTATCGCGTCTTCACGCCGTATTGGCGCGCCTGGCAAGGATTCCGGCACCGGCCGGAGCTGCCCGTCCCTCGAAAGGTATGCATGCCCGGCGGCATCGCGCCCGGGCGGCTGCCCGCAGGCGGCTCGGCGACCGGGCTGCTCCCCGGCGGCGAGACCGAAGGGCGCGCCCGGCTGTCGGCCTGGCGCAAGACCAGCGCCGAGTACGCCGAGATCCACGACGATCTGGCCGCCGACCGGACCAGCCGGATGAGCCCCTATCTGCACTTCGGCTGCGTGTCCCCGGTCGAGGTGGCGCGCCAGATCGGCGACGTCGAGGCGTACGTGCGGCAGGTGTGCTGGCGGGACTTCTATCACCAGGTACTGGCCTGCTTTCCCGACCTGCCCCACAAGGCGTATCGCCGGAACGCGGACGAGAAGTGGGCCGACGACCAGAGTGCGCTGGACGCGTGGCGCGAGGGGCAGACCGGCGTGCCGATCGTGGACGCGGGGATGCGGCAGCTCGCGGCCGAGGGCTGGATGCACAATCGCGCGCGGCTGATCACGGCGTCCTTCCTGACCAAGCACCTGGGTCTGGACTGGCGCGCCGGCGCCGCCTGGTACGCGAGCCTGTTGCTGGACGCCGACGTGGCCAACAACAACGGGAACTGGCAGTGGGTGGCCGGGACCGGCAACGACACCAAGCCCTATCGGCGGTTCAACCCGGTGCGCCAGGCCGAGCGGTTCGACCCGACTGGCGGCTACGTCCGGCGCTGGGTGCCCGAGCTGGCCGGCCTGCCCGGCAAGGCGGTGCATCAGCCGTGGCTGCTGCCGGAGCCCGAGCGGCGGGCGCTGCGCTATGCGGACACGCTCGCACCCGATCCGGGGCGGACGTGATGGACCGCTGGCAGTACGCCGCCGTCCTAGCCGCTTGCGTGGTGATCACGCTGCCGCTGGAGGTGATCCTGGGCGCGCGGGTCTATCGGCGACCCGCCCGGCTGGCGCTCACCCTGGTTCCGGTCGTCGTCGTGTTCGCCGTCTGGGATCTGCTGGCGGCGCGACGCGGCCACTGGTGGTGGAGCCCGGACCAGGTCGTGGGGGTACACCTTGCCGGCCTGCCGATCGAGGAGTTGCTCTTCTTCCTGGTCGTGCCGATCTGCGCCGTCCTGACCTATGAGGTCCTCGGCTCTCGGCGGGAGACCCAGCGTGGCCGCTGAGTACACCATCGCCGCAGTCGCCGCGCCGGCCGCCGTCGTCGCGCTCGAACTGCTGATCTTCCGGACCGGCCTGTTCCGGCAGGCGCGCTACTGGATCACGCTCGCGATCGCCCTGGCCTTCCAGATCCCGGTCGACGGCTGGCTCACCCGCGCCGGCCGGCCCATCGTGCGGTACAGCGCCGCCGCGACCTCCGGGCTCCGGTTCCCGTGGCACATCCCGGTCGAGGACTTCGGCTTCGGGTTCGCGCTGGTCACCCTGACCTTGCTGCTGTGGCGGCGGCAGGCGGTCCGAGCGGAGCACGACCGTGGCTGATCCGGTCGCCGGCGTCCTGACCACGGGCTTCGACCGGCTGGTCCGCGGCGGCCTGCGCGGCGTCTGGCTGCGCGGCCGCCTGCCCGCCGGGCCGTTCGTCTGGGCCGCGAACCACCACAGCTGGTGGGACCCGTTCGTGGCCGCCGCGCTGCTGCGGCACGCCCGGCGAACCGCCTGCCTCGTGATGCTCCAGGACAACATCCAGTGGTACGCCTTCACACGGCGACTGGGCGTCTTCGGATCGGGCGAGGTACGCACGGGACTGCGGTACCTCGCCGAGGGCCGGGCGCTGGTGGTCTACCCCGAGGGCGGACTGCGTCCAGCGGGACCGCCCGGCCCGCTCGCCGACGGAGCAGCCTGGTACGCCCACCGCGCCGGAGTGCCCTTGGCCGCCGTCGCGGTCCGGGTGGTGCTGCGCGGCCAGCAGTTCCCGGAGGCGTACGTGTCGATCCGCTCGCTTGGATCGGCGGTCCCCACGGCGGCTTCCGGCTTGGCTTCCCCGGTTTCCGGCGGGGCTTCATCGGCGGCTGCCACGGCCGGTGACGTGGGTGTGCTGACTGGCGTGCTCGCTCGGACGCTCCGGGACGAGCTTTCTACAATGGACCTAGAGCTGGCAATGGCCGATCCGCGTACCGGGCCGACGGGATTCCGCCTCGTCCTGCCCGGCCGGCGCAGCTGGGACGAACGCATCGACGCGCTGGGGAGGCGGCTGCCATGGCGGTCCTGAGCGCGGTCGTCGCCGCCTATCACGTCGTCAAGACGGCGGGTCTCGTGGTCAACGCGGCCACCTTCCCGGTGCTCCGTCCGCAGCGCGGGGAACAGACCCCGCCTCGGGTGTCGGTGTTGGTGCCGGCCCGGGACGAGGCGCTGCGGTTGCCGAAGCTGCTTCCCGGACTGCTGGCCCAGCCCGCCGACGAGATCCTCGTCCTCGACGACCAGTCGTCCGACGGCACCGCCGACGTCGTCCGCGCCTACGCCGACCCACGGCTGCGACTGATCCGGGGCAAGCCCCGGCCGGACGGCTGGATCGGCAAGAACTGGGCCTGCCACCAGCTCGCCGAGGCGGCCACCGGTGAACTGCTCGTGTTCTGCGATGCCGACGTGGTGCTCCGGCCGGGCGCGCTGGACGCGATCCTGCACGAGGCGAGGCGGCAACGGGCCGACGTCTTCTCCGTCTTCCCCCGGCAGCTCACCGGGAGCCCTGGGCTGGGTGAGCGGCTGCTGGTGCCGTTGATCGACGAGACGCTGCTGGCCTTCCTGCCGCATCGGCTGCTCGACCTGCCCGTTCCCTCGGCGGCCGCCGCCAACGGCCAGCTGCTCGCGTTCTGGCGGAAGGCGTACGCGACCGTCGGCGGCCACGAGGCGGTCCACGATCGGATCGTCGAGGACGTGGCCCTGGCCCGGCGCGCCCGACGGCTGGGGCTGAAGCTCGGCCTGGCCCTGGGCGGCGATCTGGTCCAGACCCGGATGTACGACGACTATCGGCAGACGGTGGCCGGGCTGGGCAAGAGCCTACGGGCGGCCCATCTCGGCAACGACGCGGTGTTGCTCGCGAGCGCCGCGTTCCACGTCACGGCGTACACGGTGCCGTGGTTGCGCTGGCGACACGGGCGCGCCTGGCGGATCGCCGCGGTGCTCGGGCTGGCCGAACGGATCCTCACCAACGCCAAGACCGGTCGCGGTGCGTACGCCGAGGCCGCGTTGGTGCCGATCACGCCGCTCGCGGCGCTGCCGGTGTACGCGACCGCGCTGCGCCGGAAGGCACGCTGGAAGGGCCGGGTCTATCCGTGATCCGCGACCTGTGGCGGTGGGTACGCGACCCGGTCGCCCTGCTGACCGAGCGAGCCGCAGTCGCTCCGGTGTTCGAGCTGAGCCTCTGGCGGCGCGCCGTCGTCGGCTACTGTCCAGAGTGGAATCGGACGGTCCTCGGCGACCTCGCCACGTTCCGGGCGGCCGGGAGTCTGAGCGGGCTGACCCCCTATCTGGCGGGCGGCGTGGTGCACTCCGACGTCCCCGAGCACGACGAGCGACGGCGCGACCTCAACCCGAGTTTCCACAATCGATCGCTCGCCGTTCTGCTCGACCGGCTGGACGAAGTGGCCGCCCGGCGGGCTCCCGCCGCCGAGTTCGAGGCACTGGAGTGGGCGAGCGACATCGTCCGGCACCTGCTCAACGCCGCCTTCTTCGGGGGACGGCTGCCCGACCGGCTGCTGCGTGCGTTCCTGAGCCCGTTGCACCGGCCGATGCCACATCCGCTGCTGCCCCGCCCCCGGTTGTTCCACCGGATCGACCGCCACATCGAAGCCGTCCTGGCCGACCCGCCACCCGGTACGCTCGCCGCCGCTCTCTCGGGGATGCCCGGCGCGGCGGAGGAGATCCGGGTCGCCCTCGCGGCCGGCTACGACACCACGGCGCACACCTTGGCCTGGGCCGCTTGGCATCTCGCGGGCGCACCCGAGTGGCGTACGCCGGATGCCCTGCCAGCGGTGCTGGACGAGGTGCTCCGGCTCTATCCGGCGGGCTGGATCGGCAGCCGGGTCGCCGCGGCCGACGTCACCGTCGCGGGGACGGACATTCCCGCCGGGACGCTGGTGCTCTACTCCCCCTACCTGACCCATCGCGATCCCGGACTATGGCCCGATCCCGGCGTGTTCCGTCCCGAACGGTTCACCGCCGCCGGGCCGGGCCGGCCGTCCTGGGGGTTCCTGCCGTTCAGCGCTGGACGGCGTACGTGTCTCGGGGCGCACTTGGCCCGCGCGATGCTGCGCTCCGCTCTGTTGCCCTGCCTGGACGGCCGACTCACCCAGCTCGACGGCGATCCGACGCCGCGAGCCGGGCTGACCCTGCAACCGCGCGGCCCATTGGGGATAGCTCGCCACCGGGCCTAGGCGGACCTCACGGCAGCCCGACTATCTCGGTACGCGAGATGGCCGGTAGCTGCGGTTATAGTGATCCGCGTGACGGACAGCGTGTTCCAGCGGGCCGACGACCCCCGGGCCAGGCTGATCAGCGAAATCATCAGCGAGCTTCGGCTCTACTCGGCGCACTCGCAGCACATCGGGGACGCCTTCGCGGCGCGAAACCAGCTCGGTCCAGCCGACCTGCACGCGCTGATCCTGATCATGGAGGCGGAACTCGCCGGGCAGCCGATCACTCCGGGCACCCTGCGGGAGGAGCTGAACTTCTCGTCCGGCTCGGTCACCGGCGTGATCGACCGGCTGGAAGCGGCGGGCCACGTCTACCGCGATCGCGACACCGCCGACCGCCGCAAGATCTTCCTCCGGTACGCCGAACCCGGCGCCGCCGTGGCCCGCGAGTTCTTCCGTCCGCTCGCCGGGCGTACGCAGGACGTCATGAAGCAGTTCACCGACGAGGAACTGGCGACGGTGCATCGCTTCCTCGCCGGGATGGTCGCCGAGATGCGGGAACACCGCGACGAACTGCGCGCCGGTTAGTTCGTCGGCTCTCAGTCCGTCGCTTCTCAGTCCGTCGCTTCTCAGTCCGTCGCTTCTCAGTCCGTCGCTTCTCAGTCCGTCGCTTCTCAGTCCGTCGTGCGCGGCCAGTTCTGCAGCAGGTAGTGCAGCGAGTCGACGATGCGCCCCCACGAGTCGTCGAGCCCTCGCGGGTGGTGGAACGCCCCGGACGCCTCCAGATCGGCGAAACCGTGGAAGAAGCTGCGCAGCAGCCGGACCGCGTCGGTCTGGTCCGGCTCCGGCAACGCGTACGCCCGGAGGACGGCGGCGGTCGCCTCAATGAGCCGGCGAGGGCCGGACGACCGTTCGAGGACGGCCGGTTCGAGCGGCATCTGCGAAGCGGCGTACCGGCCGGGGTGGTGCACCGCGAAGTCCCGGTACGCCCCGGCGAACGCGGCCAGCGCATCGCGCCCGGCCCGGCCGGCGACCGCCGCCGCGATCCGGTCGGCGAACTCCTCGCTGGCCTTCAAGGCGACTCGTTCCCGCAGGTCCTGCAGGTTCTTGACATGCGAGTAGAGGCTGGCGTCCTTGACTCCGAAGCCCCGGGCCAACGCCGAGACCGACACGGCGTCGAAGCCGACCTGGTCGGCCAGGTCGGCGGCGGCCAGGACGACCCGTTCGGTGCTCAGACCAGCTCTTGGCACTCGGTGCTCCGTTCCTCGGCCGCGATTCGGCCACTGTTGGGCCACCGTTGGCCCGCCGTCGGTCAACCTAGAGGGATAAGTCAGTTGCCTAGTATCATACGGTAGGGGCATGAGATCCCTAGCCGAGGCCGAGATCCGGTCGTCCTTCGTCAACTGCACCAAAGGCGAGACCGTACGCCTCTCCCTCCCCCGCGACCTCGGCGACCGGCCCTGGGCCGACCTCGACTTCCTCGCCTGGCCCGACATCTCCGCTCCCGATCGGGCGTACCTGGTCACCGAGTCCGTCCCGACCGAGCCGACTGAGCCGACTGAGCCGACTGAGCAGGCCGCGCCGTCCTCGGCGACGACGCCGGACGGGCAGCTCGTCGGGGTGGCTCTGCGGCTCGCCGCGCAGAAACGCGGGCTGCTGCATCGCAGCATGTGCTCGCTGTGCCTGACGACGCATCCGGGCAATGGAGTCTCCCTCATGACCGCGCGCAAGGCCGGCGTCGCCGGGCGGCAAGGGAATTCCGTCGGTGTCTACATCTGCACCGACCTGGCCTGCTCCCTCTACGTGCGCGGACTCAAGAAGCCGCACACCGGCGGGCGGCTGGACGAGACGCTCAGCGTGGACGAACAGGTCGACCGGTTGCGCGGCAAGCTCGACGGCTTCCTAGCCAAAGTCCTCACCTGACCCCACCGACCCTTCGTTGATCATGGACTTCGCACCCTCGACACGCCGTCGACGCCACAGTTAACTCCATGATCAACGGGGAGAGCACGGGGCGAGCGGCGAGCGCGAGCGAGCAGCGGCGGGGCGGGGGCGGGGGCGGAGGGGCGCGAGCGAGCAGCGACGGGGTCAGGCGAGGAAGGTGCGGAGGGCTTCCTGCGTCGCCTGGATCAGCGCCACCAGTTCCGGTGTCACCCGCGTCGGGTCCCAGACCAGGGCGTACGTGAGGTGCAGCCGCGTTTCGAAGGGCACGAAGACCACGTCGGGCCGGCGTACGGTCTCGGCCAGCAGTCGCGGGACCGGCAGCACTCCGCGTCCGGCCGCGACCAGGTCGCAGCCCGCGTACAGGTCGTCGTCGACGACGGTCACCCGGGGCTGGTGGGGTCCGGGGAACGCCGCGAGCATCGCCGACCACAGCATGCGGGGGATGAGCATCTCGTGACCGAACAGCTGCTCTGTGCGTATCGCTGACGCTGTCGCGAGGCGCTCCCCCGCGCGGACCGCGACGTGGGTCACGGGCATCCGAAAGCGGGCGGCGGACGCGAGGCCGGGCGGGAACGGTGTGGTCATGAGAGCCGCGCCGACGGATCCGCCGGTGAGCGCGGTGGTGGCGGGCTCCCAGTGCGCCGGGACCAGGGTGACCGGTACGCCAGGCTTGCGGTCCCGCAGCCGCCGGGCGATCTTCGCCGCGAGGCCGCCGACGAGCGGCGCATAAGCGAGGCGAATAGCGTCCGCGTCCGGAATCGCGAGCCGGGCGGCGTCGGAGACGAGCAGGTCGGCCTGTTCGAGCAGGGCCTCGGCCCGGGTGAGCAACGCCCGGCCCGCCTCGGTGAGCGCGACCCCGTTGGCGCGGGTCAGCAGGGTCACGCCGAGTGCGCTTTCCAGCCGGGCGATGGCTTGGCTCACCGCCGGTTGGGAGATTCCCAGCTCGGCGGCGGCGGCCGAGAACCCCGCGCGGCGCGCGACCACGGTGAAGCACCGGATGTCGCGGAGCGTGGGGTCGGTGCGCACGCCCCAGTATCACTGACCGTGCTCTGGCTGCTCGGGCAAGCCCTCCCAGTGCCGGAGAACATAAGCCCAGCGAATAGCGCCGACACCACCGGCCGTGACGCCGTTATCACTGTCGGCATGACTGATTTCCCGGCCTCGACCGTCCTCGGCTATCCCCGCATCGGCCCCCGGCGCGAGCTCAAACGCGCCCTGGAGTCCTATTGGGACGGATCATCCGATCGTCTGCAGGACACGGCGGCGCAGCTCCGGGCGCAGACCTGGCTGCGGCTGCGGGAGCTGGGGTTGGCGGGCATCCCGTCCAACACCTTCTCGCTCTACGACCACGTGCTGGACACGGCGGTGCTCGTGGACGCCGTGCCGGACCGCTACCGGCACCTGCCGGAGCTGGACCGGTACTTCGCGATGGCCCGGGGGACGCAGGAGCTGCCGCCGCTGCGGATGACGAAGTGGTTCGACACCAACTATCACTATCTCGTGCCGGAGATCGACGCGACCAGCCCGTTCCGGCTCGCCTCCGATAAGCCGCTGGCCGAGTACCGCGAGGCACTCGCGCTCGGCGTCGACACCCGCCCGGTCCTGCTCGGCCCGATCACGTTCCTGCTGCTCGCGCAGGCCGCGCCCGGCTCGCCGGAGGGGTTCACGCCACTGTCCCGGTTGGACGATCTGCTGCCGGTCTACGCGGCCGTCCTGGCCCAGCTGGCCGAGGCGGGGGCCGCCTGGGTCCAGCTCGACGAGCCCGCGCTGGTCACCGACCTGACTCCCGACCAGCTCGCGGCGGTGCGGCGGGCGTACGAGCGGCTCGCGTCGGCCGGGCCGAAGATCCTGGTCGCGGGCTACTTCGGCGACCTGGGCGAGGCGCTGCCCGCGTTGTCCGCCGTCCACGGGATCGCGCTCGACCTCGTCCGGGGCGGCCTGCCCGACCTGTCGCTGCTGCACGGCAAGACGGTCGTCGCGGGCGTCGTGTCCGGGCGGGACGTGTGGCGTACCTCGCCGGACGTGCTCACCCTCGTCGACCGGCTGCGCCCGCACGCCGCCGAGGTCGTCATCGGCAGTTCGTGCCCGCTGCTCCACGTCCCGTACGACGTCGAGCAGGAGACGGACCTCGATCCGGATCTGCGCGATCGGCTCGCCTTCGCCGAGCAGAAGGTCCGTGAGATCGTCGCCCTGTCACGCGGGTCGCTCCTCGCGGGCCCGATCTCCGCGCCGGTCCCGTCCGGTTTCGGGGTCACGGCCACCGCCACCCGGTCTCCCTATGCGGTACGCGCAAAGGCGCAGGCGCGGCTCGGACTGCCGCCGGTGCCCACCACGACGATCGGATCGTTCCCGCAGACGGGTGATCTCCGGGAGGCTCGGGCGGCGCTGGCCGCCGGCACGGTGGACGTGGCCGAGTACGAGACCCGGGTACGCGCCGAGATCGAGCACGTCATCCGGCTGCAGGAACGGCTCGGGCTGGACGTCCTCGTCCACGGCGAACCGGAACGCAACGACATGGTGCAGTACTTCGCCGAGCACCTCGACGGCTGCGCGGTGACCCGGCACGGCTGGGTTCAGTCGTACGGCTCCCGCTGCACCCGGCCGCCGATCATCCACGCCGACGTCAAGCGCGCCGAGCCGATCACCGTACGCTGGGCGACCCACGCCCAGTCGCTGACCGACCGCCCGGTCAAGGGCATGCTCACTGGTCCGGTGACCATCGTGGCCTGGTCCTTCGTCCGCCGGGACATCCCGCTGCGGGACGTCGTCTGGCAGCTCGCCGACGCGTTGCGGGGCGAGGTCGAGGACCTGGAGGCGGCCGGGATCGGGATCATCCAGGTGGACGAGCCCGCCCTGCGGGAACTGCTGCCGCTGCGGCAGGCCGCCCAGCCCGAGTACCTCGAATGGTCGGTCGGGGCGTACCGGTGGGCGACGTCCGGAGCGTCGGACGCCACGCAGATCCACACGCACCTGTGCTACTCGAACGCGGGCGAGGTGCTGGCGGCGATCGACGCCCTCGACGCCGACGTCACCACGATCGAGTCGGCCCGGTCGGGCGGGACGCTGCTGACGGCCCCCGGAATCGCCGACTACGGCCGGGGACTGGGGCCTGGGGTGTACGACATCCACTCGCCCCGCGTCCCGGACGTCGCCGAGATCGAGGAGCACCTGCGGAAGATCCTGCGGGTCCTGCCGGCCGACCGCGTCTGGGCCAACCCCGACTGCGGGCTCAAGACCCGGGCGTACGCCCAGGTGGAGGCGGCATTGTCCAACCTGGTCGCGGCGGCCGAGCGAGTACGCGGCTGATCAGCGGGCGGCGCGGGCGTGCTCGGCGTACGCCCGCGCCGCCGGATCACCCGACGCCGCTGCCTCCACCGACGCGTACGCCGGGACGTAGTCGAGCAGCCCGACGATCAGCAACAGCCGCCGCAGCGCGTCGTCGGCTCCGGCGAGCCGGAGGAACCCGCCCCTAGCAAGGCACGCCTGCTGCGTCGTGATCAGACTGGACAACCCGATGGAGTCGCAGAACCGGAGTCTGTGCGCGTCCACCACGATCCGGGTCGCGCCGTCGCGGACCACCCCGGTCAGGCATTCCCGGAACGCGGGCGCGCTGTCGATGTCGAGCTCCCCGGCGATCTCGACCACGGTCACCCCGAGGTCGGGGCGCGGCACGATCTGCACGCTCATCCGGACAGTCTAGGGAGGACCGGTCGAACCCGCCCGGCTACCGTGTGCTCCATGACCGCTGATCAACGGCTCGACCAGGCTCGTTCCGCGTACGAAAAAGGCACCTTCGGCGGCGATGTCGGCGACCTCGACGCCGCCGAGCGAGGCCTCGACGCGCTGGAGGCCGACACCGCGCTGGCGCGTGGCCGCCTGCTGAACGTGCGATTCTTCGCCGACCGGGTCGAGGACCCCCGGGAGCTGGAATTGTTCGAGCGGGCCGCCTCCCTGTACGCCGGTCTCGGCGACCAGCGGGGCGAAGGCGAGGCGTTGTTCTGGATCGGCATCGTCCACCAGGTCGTCCGCGACGACCGCGCGGCGGCGCTCCCCTGGTTCGAGCGATCGTTGGCGCTGGCCACCGCGACCGGCGACACGCTGACCCAGTCGTACGCCCTGCGCCACCTCGGCGTGGTGGCACACGCCGACGGCAGGTTGGAGCAGGCGCGGGAGTTCCTGGAGCAGTCCTCCGCGCTGCGCCGCGAACTCGGCTTCCTGTCCGGCGTCGCGGCGAACCAGGTCGGGCTGGCCTACCTCGCGTTCGGCGACGGCCGCCGCGACGACGCGCTGTCCATCCTGGACGAAGCTGCGGCGCTGGCGCGGGATTCGGGCGCCGACGCCATCGCCCGTCAGGTCGCCGAAGCCCGGGCAGTCATCGCCCCCTAGCCTGGCACCGACGCTTTGCGCGCTGGATCAGGGTTCTGGGTCGAATCTTGAGGAAAGATTCGACCTGGAACCCTGATCCAATCGGGGTTCGGCCTCGGGTCGACGTGCCCGGGGTGCGCGCGGTGCACGCGGTGGGCGAGGGGGTCGGGGTGGGCGGGGCGTGGTCCGGCGACGGCTCGGACCGATGAACACGCCGACCGCCACGAAGAGGTAGCCGGCCCCGGCCAGCCCGGCGCCGATCCCGGGCCGGCCGATCTCGGCGACCGCTGTGAGGAGCGCGCTGACCGCGACGGCGCACGCCATCGTGGCCAGCGTCCGATGCACCCGCCGCCGCTGGCCGTAGCGCGACGGCCAGGTTCCGCGTACGCCGAAGATCGCGACCAGCATCATCAGCAGCAGCCCCAGGACCGAGAAGTACAGGTCGGCGAAGGTCTGTGCGGCGACGTCGATCGCCTGGGACATGAGGTCGGCGTACGTGACCGGCGCGGCCGACTCCGCCGAGGCCACCGGGGCCGCCCACGGCAGGGCGAACGTGCCGATCGCCACGAGCAGCAATCCGGTGAGGACGAAGATCAGCCCGATGGGCGGATCACGGCGAGCCTCGGGCATCGTTCCCTTATACCATCAGGCGGCCGGTGCATTCACAGTGAGGAATTCGGCGATCTTCGCGCGCAGCGGCTGGACGCCCACCGTCGGGTCGCTCAACCAGAGCCCGTGGTTCGCCGAGGCCTCCCCGAGCAGCAGCGTACGCGGAACGCTCTTGGGCGTGGCGTCGTAGAGCTGCTTGGCGGCGTCGGCGAAGGTGCTCTCGTACTCGCCCGCGCTGTAGAACACCGGGCTGGCGAGCTTGCCCGCGCCCGCCAACGCATTGTCGGTGGCGAACGTCGTCGGGGCGGACAGGCTCACCACGGCCTTCGGCGGCGGGGTCAACTGCGGGGCGGCGGCCACCGAGGCGGTCGCGCCCATCGACCCGCCGATGAGGACGATATTGGCCGCGCCGTCCTTGCGCAGGAAGGTGGCGGCCGCGACGACCTGGCGCGCCTGCGGGACGGCGGCCGACCCCGGCGACGCCCCGAACCCCGCGAAGTCGAAGACCATCGCCCGGTAGCCGCGTCCGGCCAGCTCCTTCGCGTACGGCATGCCCTGGCAGACGTCGCCGCCGTTCATGTGGGCGATGACGATGCCGGTCGCACCCTCGCCGAAGACCAGCCCGTACAGGTCGGCGCTCTCCTCGGCGCCGAAGTGGACGGCCCGCCCGGCGGCGGCCGCCTCCTCGCAGTTGGCCCCGGCGCGGGGACCGGACGGTTCGGCCGCGGGCTTCGCGCCGCCGCCGCAGGCCGTAGCCGCCAGCACCGACAACAGGGCGGCGCAAGAGAACACTTTCGTGAGCTTCATGAGCGAAGGACGCTGGAAGCGCTCCCAGAAGTTGCGTCCACTGCGGAGAATCCCACCATCCGGTACGTCAGGCGTTGGCGTGAGCGCGGATGTCGGGCGCCTTGGGCGCGGGCAGTCCCGCCGCGGCCGAGACGAACAGCCGCAACGCCGGGTGGAACGTCCAGCCGTGCTCCCGCCACAGGCGCTGGAACACCGGCGTGTGCAGCTGCCGGATCAGCATGTTCGTCCACTGCTCGGCGGTCGCCGGGGCGATCCCGCCGGACTGCTCATGCAGCAGCACCGACTCGTGCCAGGTCAGCAGGATCGTCCACGCCTGCGTCACCCGTACGCGGGAATCATCGTCGAGCGCGTCCAGGTCTTCGCCTTCGAAGAGCACCCGTTGGATGTACGGATACCGGGCGACCAGCTCGTGGTACGGCTCCCGCGACCGCAGCACCGCCTGATGATTCGCCGTCCGCAACGCGCGGCGTACGCCCCGCACATGCAGCGCGAGCAGCACGAGTGCGGTGCTGACCAGCACGACCCAGGTCAGCATCAGGAACACGGCCTCTGTCGTCAGCCTCATGCCGGCGTCACCCCCATCGGTGCCACACGATACGACGACTGCACAACGCACCGCGCGGGCGGAGCGTACTGTCGGCACTCATGACGGACGTGTGGTCGGCGGGCGACGCGTACGAGGCTTATGTGGGCCGCTGGAGCCGGGCGGTCGCGGCGATCTTCGTGCCCTGGCTGGGCGTACGCCCGAACGCCCGATGGCTCGATGTCGGCTGCGGAACCGGCGCGCTGACGGCGGCGGTGCTGATCCTGGCGGAGCCGGCGAGCATCGTCGGAGTGGACTCGTCGGCGGGGTTCCTGGGGACCGCCCGGAATCGGGTCGCCGACCCCCGGGCGGAGTTCTACCTGGGCGACGCGCGCGAGCTGCGGCTGGCGAGTTCGGCGTACGACGCGGTGGTCAGCGGGCTCGCGATCAACTTCGTGCCCGAGCCGGGCGCGGCGCTGACCGAGTTCGCCCGGGTCGCCAAGCCCGGCGGGGTCGTGGCGGCGTACGTCTGGGACTACGCCGAGGGCATGGAGCTGATGCGGCACTTCTGGGCGGCCGCGACCACGGTCGATCCCGGCGCCGAGCGGTTCCACGAGGGCTCCCGGTTCGCGCTGTGCCATCCCGATCCGCTGCGGGCACTGTGGACCGGCGCGGGCCTGAGCGACGTCGTGGTCGACTCCATCGAGATCCCGACCGTGTTCCCGACCTTCGCCGACTACTGGCAGCCCTTCCTCGGCGGCCAGGGCCCCGGTCCGGCGTACGCCATGTCCCTGGACGAACCGCGCCGAGCCGTTCTGCGCGACGAGCTGCGCAGCCGGCTCGGCGAGGGTCCGATCGAACTCACCGCCCGGGCCTGGGCGGTCCGCGGAACCCGCTAGTCCGCGCCTACTCCTCCCAGTCGCACTGGATGCGGCGGACGCTCGGCGCGGAGACGAGCTGGGTGCCCGGCCGCCCCGGCACACGCACGTTGACGAACCCGCCCTCGACCGCGAACCGGATGTCCGCCAGCCGGTCCACCGGCTGCCCGGCCTTGTCGAGCAGGGCGTACCCGCCGACCAGTTCGATGCTGCCCCGTCGCCATTGCCGCTTCATCGCGCGACCTCCTCAACCGACTTCTCTAGCGAAGGGGCCGCCGGGAAGTCCAGCTCCGGCTGCGCCAGGTGGTTGAAGTAGTTCGACAGGACGTTGAGCGCGACGTGGGCGACGACTTCGGCCACCTCGGCGTCGGTCACCCCGGCCGCCCGGACCTCGGCAAGGGTCGCGTCGTCCACCTTGCCCCGCGTACGCATGACGTCCCGAGCCAGGAGCAGCACCGCTTCCGCGTGTGGGTCGGCGTCCTCGGCCACCCGGGTGGCCAGTAGTTCGTCGTCGGTCAGCTTCATCAGCTTGCCGCGGAAGGTGTGCGCGGCGACGCAGTAGTCACAGCCGTTCTCCTCCGCGACCAGGAGGGCGAGCTGTTCCCGGAGCCGGGCGGTGAGCTTGCCCTTGACCAGGTGACTCCGTAAGGCGAGGTAGCCGTCGAGCGCCGCCGGGCCGTTGGCCATGGTGGCGTACAGGTTGGGAACCCGGCCGAGCTGCTGACGGACCTTGTCGAGCAGGCCGGTCGGGTCGTCGGTGACTTGAGTCAGACGCGGCATCACGTGCCTCCAAAACGGTACTGAATGGTTCCGTTTGCAAGACGGTACCGATCGGTTCCGTTTTCGTCAAGATCGGGTTATGCTCGTCTCATGGCGACCCGAGCCCGCGAACGCCTCCTCGACACCGCGGAGGACCTCTTCTACGCCGACGGCATCCGCGCGGTCGGGCTGGAACGCATCCTGACCACGTCGGGCGTCGGCCGGGCGTCGTTCTATCGGCACTTCAGCGGCAAGGACGAGCTGGTCGTCGCGGTGCTCCGGCGCCGGGACGAACGATGGCGGCAGTGGCTGACCGAACGGGTGGCGGCCTTGGGGGGCGACCCGCTCGCGGTCTTCGACGCGCTCGCCGAACGGTTCGCCCGCGCGGACTTCCGCGGCTGCGCCTTCATCAACACCATGATCGAGACCGCCGACCCGGACAGCCCGGCGCATCAGGTCGCCGCCGAGCACAAGGCGAAGGTGACCGCGTACGTCGAGGGGCTGCTGCGCGAGCACGGCGTGGCCGACGCGAAGACCAAGGCGCCGCAGTTCGTACTGCTCATGGACGGGGCGACGGTGACCGCCCTCCGCGAACGCACGGCCGAGCCCGCGGACCAGGCTCGCGCGCTGGCCCGCGGGCTCGTGCCGGACCTCAGCAGGTCCCGTTGACCGTCCCGTTGCTGCCGGTCCAGATGAAGGCGTCGCTGATCCAGGTGCCGTCGGTGAGCTTGTTCCAGAGGCTGGTCGTGCCCCACCGTCCGGTGTGGCTGGTGCCCGACGCCGAGCACGCGATCGACACGGTCGCGCCGTCGGCCACGCTGCCCACCACGCCGTAGCCCGTGCCAGGCCCGGAGCGCTTGTTGACCGTGCCGCCGCCGTTGGCGTCGATCACGCCCTGGGTCAGGCCGAGCGCGCCGTAGTTGTACAGCGCCCCGCCGACGCCGACCTGCGCGCTGCCGTGCAACGCCGATCCCTGGTAGACCGCGCCGCCCACGCGGATCACCCACTTGCCGAAGTTGTGGTCCGCGATCGGCACGTAGGCGCTGTTCTGCCGCAGGGCGAAGTGCACGTGCGCGCCGGTCGCCGAGCCGCCGCAGGAGACGTCGGTGCCGATGTTGCCGAGGAACGTGCCCTCGCTCACCGACAGCCCGTTGGCCGAGATGTTGTTGAACAGGTGGTAGTAGTCGGTCGAGTAGCCGCGATCGTGGATCACGCGGATCCAGCCCCGGCCGCTGCTGCACATCGTGTAGGCCAGCCCGGCCCGCGGGGCCAGCACCCGCCCGTCGCCGCCGGACAGGTCGACCGAACTCCACGGGGCCTCACTGCCGCCCCACCCGTGCGGACCGCCGGTCAGGCTCCAGGACTGGCCGACCGCGTACGGCAGGCGCATGCCCGTCCGGAAGTCGCCACCTGCGTACTCCACTCTGGACGGAGTGGTGAAGACCTGGCGCTCGGAGGTCGAGAGCACGGCCGCGCCGCCCGCGAGGTCGGTGAAACCCTGGTCGCCCTCCAGCTCCACGCGCCAGCCGCCGGCTTCGCGGTGCGCCAGGAAGAGCCAGCCCAACGGGTACGCGTCGGGCTGCGCGGACGCCGTCAAGACGGCGCTGCCGAAGGCCCAGCCGGAGCCGTCCCGCCGTTGGACGGTGACCTGCGCGCGGCTCCGGGCGGTGGCCGCCAGGGTCGCGGGCGCATGTCCGAGTAGGACAGTCGTAACGGCATCCGACAGCGACGGCGCGCTCGCCGGCGCGGCCGCGGCCGGCGCGCCGGACAGCACGCCGCCCAGGACGATCGCGATGAGCAGGGGGTACGCCTTTGCCATGTGCGCTCCTCGGGGACGACCGCCGCAGCCTGGGGTCGGTCGCCCCGGCGGTCTTCTCAGCATCCAGCCCGGATCACGGGGCTGGCCAGGGCGCCGATGTCCATGGACAATCTCGATACCTCGATCTTTGCTGCACGCATCTGGCGGAGGAGCCATGGGACGCGCCGAACGCCCGCTGGACCCGGGCAGCGGCCTGCTCGGCCGGTTCGCCGCCGAACTACGGGAGTTGCGTACCGCCGCCGGCCGCCCGAGCTACCGGACGATGGCCGGACGCGTGCACTTCTCCCGGTCCGCGCTCGCGCAGGCGGCCGGGGGCCGGGTGCTGCCGACGCTGCCGGTGCTGCTCGGCTACGTCCAGGCGTGCGACGGCGACCCGCAGGCCTGGCGTACGCGCTGGGCCGAGGTGCGGGCCGGACTGGAGGTCACGGCGCGGCCGGTGACACCGGAACGAGCCGCTTCACCGTGGCCCTATCAGCCGCCCGATGACGGGGTCGATCCCGACGCGGCCGGCTGCGGGCCGGACGCCGTCACCGCGCACGCGCGCAAGATCGCCCTCGTCGGCACGCGGACGATTCTCGGCCGGGTCGAGTTGCGGTACTCCCCCACCTTCGGTGCGGCGTGGTCGCGGTTCTGGGGCTTCGGTCCGCTCGACCACCTGGCGTCCGAGCGTACGGTCGAGGTCGAGGTGGTGGCCTGCCGGGTCAGCGACGGTGTGGCGGTGTCGTTCCGCACCGAGTACTGCTACGACTACCACTGGAGCGATCTGCTGCGCACCGGCGCGGGCCCGGTGTACGCCCAGGCCCGGCTCTACTGCGACGGCGGGCTGGTCGCCGCCGGCGAGAGCGACCGCATGCCGCTACCGTGACCAGTCGCGCCGACGCCGCCCGACGACCAGGAACGCCGCTCCGGCCAGGAGCAGGCCCAGACTCGTTGCTCCGATGTAGACGATCGGCTGCCCGGTATCGGGCAGGGTCGGCCCGGTCGGCGACGGGACCGGTGTGGTCGGCGCCCCGGTCGTGGGATGCGTCGTGCCCGTGCTGGCCGACGGCGACGGAGTGAGGTCGCCGCAGGTGACCTGCCCGAAGAACGGGAACATGTGCACCTCGCCGCCGTCCACCATGCCGCTGCCCATGACCATCGACTTCACCACCACCGCGCCCTCGATGTTGGTCGGGTTGAGGTCGACGAAATCGGCGCGGGGCGCGTACAGGGTGCCCTCGAGCGAGTCCCCGCCGACGTGCTGCAGCGCCGTCGCGTCCGGGAAGTTCCACAGCATGTACGGAGCTTGCCCGCTGCCGACCCCGGCCAGGTTCGGCGAGTCCCAAGCGAAGTTCCCACCTACGCCGGTGGTGTCCACATTGACGATCAGCGGCATGCTCGCCGACGGCTGGTTGGTGAAGGTGATCTCCGCGAGGTTGTTGAGATCCGCCGCCGTGATGTTCAAGATGTTCGTCTGGCCGGGCGTCAGCGTCAGGAACGCGTGGGTGTCCGGCGCGTAGGGCTTGGTCAGCGGATTGCCCGCCGAGTCGCGCAGGACGACGTTGTTCGGGCACGCCAGGGCCATCTCCGACGAGATGGTCCGGTAGGTCGGGAACAGCCCGGCGACGTCCAGCGGAACGGTCGGCCCGACCGACACCGCGTCCTGGTGGATGGCCACTTCGAGGTTCGGCGTGGCGGTGTAGTCATTGATCGGGACGAGCCGGGTCAACGTCGGCGCGTTGTTGTTGTCGGCGTCTTTCACGACCACGCCGGTCAGGTCGCCGATCTTCATGTAGCCGCCGCCGGTCACCCGGAATTGGCCGCCTGCGGCGCTGCCGGCGAGGTCGACCCGGCCGTTGACGATCAGGGCCGTCGGCGCGGCGTCGCCCGGCACGGTGAACGGCTCGGTGCTCTGGGTCAGCGTGGTGAACCCGTTGCCGAACCGGAGATTCCCGCCGATCGCGACGGTCCCCTCGATCTCGTGGGCGATCAGGTCGGCGTCCTGTTCGACCAGGACCAGGAAACCCTTGTTGCCGACCAATGGATCGAAGACACCGGCCGCCTGACTGCCGGTAGCCGTCAGGCCCAGCATCAGACCGGCGGTCGCCACGACGACCAGCCGTCTACTTACGCGCATAGGTCCTTATTAGCAAAGCGGGCATATCGGGTACTCAAGGCGCGCCGCCGGAATACTCGGTTGTCACTCGCGTACGCCGTCTGATTCGCTGATCGGCGTACCCGTTGCCGAGATTTCTGGAGATCCGATGCGAGCTGCGTTCATGTCCATTCAGCTGCCCTTGCCGTTCCCGCAGAAGGACATGCCAGTTCGTGCCTACTCTTCGTCCAACTCTCAATCTCGGAATCCTGGCGCATGTCGACGCCGGTAAGACCAGCCTGACCGAACGGCTGTTGCTGTCGGCCGGGGTGATCGACGTGCTCGGCAGTGTCGACTCCGGCAGTACGCAGACCGACTCCCTGGAGTTGGAACGCCGCCGGGGCATCACGATCAAGTCGGCGGTGGTGTCGTTCGAGCTGGACGGCACGGTCGTGAATCTGATCGACACTCCGGGGCATCCGGATTTCATCGCCGAGGTCGAACGGGTCCTCGGTGTCCTCGACGGTGTCGTGCTGGTCGTGTCGGCGGTCGAGGGGGTGCAGGCGCAGACGCGGGTGTTGTTTCGCACCGTACGCCGTCTCGGTCTGCCGGTGATCGTGTTCGTGAACAAGACCGACCGGACGGGCGCGGACGTGCCGGGGGTGCTGGCGCAGATCCGTGCCCGGCTCGGTGCGCCGGTCGTGCCGATGCCCATAGGCGATTCCGCTGTGGATGTGCTCACCGGCCAGGACGACGACCTGCTACAGGCGTTCGTCGACGGCACCTTGTCCGATGCCGCGGTGGAGGCCTCGCTGCGGCGGCAGTCGCAAGCCGGGATGGTGCTGGCGGCGTACGCGGGGTCGGCGATCACCGGCGACGGCGTGGACGCCCTGCTCGCGGCGTTGCCGGGGTTGTTGCCGTCGCGGTGCCCGACCGTGGACGCCCCGTTGTCGGGGGTGGTGTTCAAGGTCGAGCGCGGCGGCAACGGCGAGAAGATCGCGTACACGCAGATCCTCGCGGGAAGCTTGCGGGTCCGCGACCGGATCCCGGTGCGCGGAACCGAAGCGAAAGTGACCGCGATCCAGGTGTTCGACGACGGCGCCGCAGTCCCACAGAACTCGGTCGAGGCCGGACGCATCGCGAAAGTCTGGGGCCTGACCGACGTCCGCATCGGCGACACCCTGGGCGCGGAGCCGGCATCGAGCGGCGGCCATTTCGCGCCGCCGACCCTGGAGACGGTGGTCGTGCCGGTGGATCCGGCCCAGCAAGGCCGCCTCCACACCGCGCTGACCCAGCTCGCCGAGCAGGACCCGTTGATCAACCTCCGCAAGGACGACGTACGCCAGGAGTTCTTCCTGTCGCTGTACGGCGAGGTGCAGAAGGAGGTCATCCAGACCACCCTGGCCGAGCAGTACGCCCTGGACGTGGCGTTCCGCGAGACCACCACGCTGTGCATCGAGCGGCCGGTGGCGAGCGGAGAATCGGTGGAGTTCATCGCCAAGGACCCGAACCCGTTCCTGGCGACCGTCGGCCTCCGCGTCGACCCCGGCAAGCCCGGCAGCGGCGTGACCTTCCAGCTCGGCGTCGAACTCGGCTCGATGCCCTACTCGTTCTTCAAGGCGGTCGAGGAGACCGTCCACGAGACCCTCGAACAGGGCGTCCACGGCTGGCCGGTGACCGACATCGTCGTGACGATGACGCACTCGGGCTACTGGGCGCGCCAGAGCCACGCCCACGGGTCGTTCGACAAGAGCATGTCGAGCACGGCCGGGGACTTCCGCAACCTCACCCCGCTGATCCTCATGGCAGCCTTGCGGCAGGCGGGAACCGAAGTCCTCGAACCGGTGCACCAGTTCGACCTGGAGTTCCCGGTGGACGTGCTCACCGCGGTCCCGGCCACACTGGCCCGGCTCGGCGCGACCCCCGGTACGCCGTCCCTCCGCGGCGACACCTGTGCGCTCGACGGCGAGATCCCCGCCGCACGAGTGCACGAACTACAGCTCGCGCTGCCCGGCCTCACCCGCGGCGAAGGCGTGCTGGAGTTCGCGTTCTCCCACTACGAGCCGGTACGCGGCCCGGTACCCGACCGGCAACGAATCGACCACAATCCGCTCGACCGCAAGGAGTACCTGCTGCACGTCCAGCGCCGTGTCTGACGCCTGTCGGCGGCGCTCCGCCGCACCGGGCCGAGCCCCGCCGCCTCGCTTGCCAGCAGTGCGCCCGTGGTCTGCGAACTTCGGCCGCCTTTTACGCGACGGGATAGCCCATTGCCGTGACTTCGTCGGCTATCTCCGCCAGCGTGGTGTCCGTGTTGAGCGACGCCACCATCGTTTCGGTCAAAGGTCGGCCCGCGTAGATCTGCGCGATCGTCGCCAGGTCGAATCGGCGCTCGTAGTAGTCCTCCGCGAACTTCTGGTACGCCTGGCCGGTCCCGTCGCAGAGGATCTCGACCATCTCCGAGCCGTCCCGCAACAGGACGGCCGGGTCGTCGACCACCTCGCCGGTCCGCCACTGAACGTCGGCGTGCTCGCGCCAAGCGCAGAAGGTCGCCTCAAGGTGCCCCTCGTAGCTGAACGCGGGCTCGCTGGCCTGCGCCTGAAAGACGCCGGGCAGTCCGTCGAGAAGGCCGGGCCACAATTCTTCGTCGTTGGCGGCTGGGCTCATATTCGACTCGTGCGCGAAGCCACGAAGGAAGACGCCCGCGCCGGTGAAGACGATGGAGTACTCGTCGCCGCTGCCGTTCCGCATCGACGCCATCTGCTCACCGTCCGCCCATCGCGGGTCGAACGAGTAGTACCGGGACTGCCACTCGGGGCTGGCCACCGCCTCCAGCGTCGCCAAGGCGAGGCAGCGCTGCCGCAAGGTTTCGATATCGGGGAGTCGCGGGAGCAGGTCGCGGATCACGGTTCGCACCATACCGCCCATGAGCGGGGTTCATGGGCGGGTGCGATGCATGAGCGCGCGGGGATGGGATCGGCCGCCCGCACGGCCTTAGCGTGGCCGCATGCGAGCGATTCACGTACGCCGGTTCGGCGGTCCCGAGGTGCTCACGGCCACGGAGCTGCCGGACCCGGTGGCCGGACCGGGGCAGCTGTTGGTGCGAGTGCTGGCGGCGGGGGTCAACTATGCGGACACGCATCGGACCGACGGGTCGTATCGGGCGCAGCAGGCGTTGCCGTTCGTGCCGGGGACCGAGGTCGTCGGGCTCGACGCGGGCGGGCGGCGGCTGCTGGCGCCGGTGTTCCCGGGCGGCGCGTACGCTGAGCTGGCGGTGGTCGCCCAGGACCAGGCAGTCGAGGTGCCGCCGGAGGTGTCCGACGGGGCGGCGCTGGCTCTGCTGGTGCAGGGGATGACCGCGTGGCACGTGCTGCGGTCGTCCGCGCGGCTGGCTGAGGGTGAATCGGTGGTCGTGACCGCCGCGGCGGGCGGCGTCGGCTCGCTTGCCGTGCAGTTGGCCCGCCGGTTCGGGGCCGGGCGGATCATCGCTGCGGCGTCCACAGCGGACAAGCGAGCGCTCGCGGCCGAATTCGGGGCGGACGCCACGGTGGACAGCTCGCCGGACGGCTTCGCCGATCGCGTGATCGCGGCCAACGGCGGGCGGCCGGTGGACGTCGTCCTGGAGTCGACCGGTGGCCCGCTGTTCACGGAGGCGCTGGCCGCGCTTGGGGCGTTCGGCCGGCTGGTGACCTTCGGCAACGCGTCCCGGCAGGGCCGGCCGGCCGTGGACCCGGCGGCGCTGGCCGAGCACAACCGCGCGGTCGCCGGGTTCTGGCTGCGGCCGGTCCTCGACGACCGGCGTCCGCTGGACGAGCTGCTGACCCTGGCCGCGGACGGAGCGATCCGTCCGCTGGTCGGCGGCGAGTACGCCCTCGCCGATGCCCGTCAGGCGCACGAAGACCTGCTCGCCCGCCGGACGATGGGCAAGCTCGTCCTGCGCCCCTAGCTTTGTCAGCCGACCCCATTCGGCCCCGTGGTCGGCACGGCGAGCAAGTCGCGCATGATCTCGACGGGCAGGCTCGAACGGCCGCACACGACCCTGAGGACGTTCGGGTCGGATTCCGTGAAGGCCATGGTCGCCACAACGTCGGGCGGACAACTTGGGTTGCCGGCCACCGCGAGCCGGGTCGGAACGTCTGGGTCGGCGGCCAGCCCGGCGAGCGTACGCGGTGGAGTGGCGGGGTCTGCGGCGATGTGCCGGGCCGTGCCGGGCAACGTCGCGAGGACGTCGATCGGCGTACGCGGGTTGGCCATCAGCGCTAGGACCCAAGGCTCCGGCCAGCCGGCCACCAGCCGAAGGACGTCGGGCGAAGTGCTCCGGCAAAGCTCGAAGGCACTGTGGACGGCAGGATCCGGATCGGCGGCGAGCCGTAGCGCGAGATCCTCGGGCAGAGCCTTCACATCGGCCACCAAACGCCGCAGCACCGGGTACGCCGAGTCAGCACATTGCCGGAGCAGTTCCTCGGAAGCTCCGGCCAGCGCCGTCGGGCCAAGCCCATTCAGACCGTAAGGCGCCCGGCCGGCCAGCCATTCCAGCTCGGTGAGCGTGAGCTGCCGTTTGCCGTACAGGTCAACGGATGGCGCGCCGTGAGAATCCCAGAGGTTCCATTCGTCGGTCGGGCGATCGGCCGGATGCCACCCGAGCCGTGCCTTCGCCGCTCCCCGGACCGTCGGATCGTCGTCCACGGTGAGCCGAGTGAGCAGCTCCGCGTCACTGAGATCGAGACGCCGGACGATCGCGAACCGCACCTGGGGATCTGGATCGTCCACCAACCGCTGCTGCCACTCGGGTCGCGCCGACAATGGGCTGAGCGACCACGACCTCCACCCTGCGAACGCCGCCGCCCAGCGAGGCTCGGGCGACTCGTCGACCGCCAACCGGGCGAGGAGTTCATCGGCGACCTGCGGATGTTCCGCTACAGCCGCCCGGACTCGCGGATGGGAGTCGGCCATCGCCACGGGAAGCAGCTCGGGCTCAAGATGGGTGACGACACCCACCCGCACGCTCCACTCGGGATCCCGGAGCTGGATCTCGGCCTGATAGCTCGGCGGGTCGGCGACGATGCCCCCCAACGCGATGCGGACCTCGACGTCCGGATCGGCGGCGAGCAGCTCCACGAGCGGGCGGCCCAGCCCGGGCCGGCAGGCGACCATGTATCGCACGGAGGAATCGGCGTCCACGGCCAATCGTTCCAGCAGTCCGTCCGGCGGGTCCGCGATGAACGCGAGCGACGACAGGACTTCCGGGAACCCCGAGTCCATCAGCGCCCAGATCTCGTCGTCCGTCAGGTACCGCTGCTCCGCCAGGGCCGCCACGAGGCCGGGGTCTCTGGTCTCGATGGCGATCGTGGCGAGCCGTCGCGCGATCGCAGGTGGCAGCAGCCACCGGTAGGCCAGCACGATCCGGGCCAACCGGCTCTCCGTCGCGACGAGGTCGAGCAGAATCTCGTCGGGAGTGGCCTGATTCTCGGCCAGCCCAGCCCAGCGAGCCTCGGCGGGGCCGAGTTCGACGCCCTCCAGCACGGGCGCGTACTTGCTGGCGCTGCCATCGGGCGCCACTCGGCAATTGTCCACGTACGCCCATTCGGCCATGGAATGGAGGCTACCTTTCGATCTTGGCCGCCACGGTCCGGCCGACGACGACCTCTTGTCCGATTGGGAACATCGGCGTACCGTCGCGAACATGATTGTTCCGACTCGGACGTTGCTCGACATCGCGGCCGAAGTTCTGGTGACTGATCCGGCGGCTTCCCTCGCGCAGGTCGCACGGGCGGCCGGGATCGGGCGGACGACGCTGCACAAGCACTATGCCACCCGGGACGACCTTCTCTACGCGGTCGCGCATCGGGCGCTGGAGCTGTGGGAGGGCGCCGTCTCGTCCATTCCGGACGGTCCTGACGGCGGACTGCGTACGCTCGCCGAGGCGATGATCCCGATCGGCCCGCAGCTGGAGTTCCTGTGGCGTACGCCGGCCTTCGATCACGTCGTCGAGATCAACGACCGGTGGAAGGCCGTCGAGGCCAGGGGGCTGGCGGTGCTCCAGCGCGCCCAGACGCACGGCGTGCTGCGTACGGCGCCGCCGTGGTGGCTGCTGCAGACGTTCTACTCCCTGATCTACGTGGCCGCCGAGAGCGTCCTGAATGGCAAGCTCGCCCCGGCGGACGCTCCCGACCTCGTCCTGTCCACCTTCCTGACCGGTCTCGGAAAGGATCCCGCGTGAGTGCCCTCGCCTTCGCCGCTCAGCTGTGGCGGCAACGGGCCGACCTGGTGGCCGCCGGATACGTCCGGCGCGATCCGCTGGCCCGGCTTCGGTTACGACCCGGCCGGGAGGACCCGTACGCGATCTACGAGCAGATGCGGGCGGCCGGTCCGCTGCTGCCGACCCGGTTCGGCAACCTGTCGACGACCAGCCATCGGCTCTGCGACTCGGTGTTGCGGGACCGGCGGTTCGGCGTACGCCCGGTCGAGCGGGTCAACCGCTACGACGACTTCGATCTGTCGTTCCTCGACATGAATCCGCCGGACCACACCCGGCTTCGGCGGCTCGCCCAGCCCGCGTTCAGCCCGAAGGCGACCGCCGGGTATCGCGAGCGCGTCGAGCGCACCGTCCATACCCTGCTGGATCGGGCGGGCGACGAGTTCGACCTCGTCTCGGCGTACGCCGCTCCCCTGCCGATCGCGGTGATCACCGACCTGCTCGGGGTGCCGGACGCGAACGCCGAGGAGTTCGCCCGGTACGGGATGGTCATCGGCAGCGCCCTCGACGGCATCCGCGGACTGCGGCACGCGGCCCGGCTGGAGGCCAACGACGCCAGACTCCGGGCGCTCTTCGAGCACCTGATCGAGCTGCGCCGCCGCGAACCCGCCGACGACATCGTGAGCCGGCTCGTCGCCGTGGAGGGCGATCAGATCAAACCAGCGGAGGTTCTGCCGATGTGCGTACTCTTGCTGATCGCCGGTTTCGAGACCACGACGAATCTGATCGGGAACGCGGTGCTCGCGCTGCAACGGAATCCGGACCAGTGGCGCGCGTTGTGCGAGGACCCCGCGGGCCTGGCGCCGACGGCGGTCGAGGAGGCGCTGCGCTACGACCCGCCGGTGCAGCGGACCTCGCGGGTCGCGCTGGAGCCGGTCGACCTGGACGGCCAGGTCATCCACAAGGGACAGTGGGTGTTCACGCTGATCGGCGGGGCGAACCGGGATCCCGAGGTGTACGACCGGCCGGGCGAGTTCGACCTGGAACGCGAGCGATCCGTCGACCACCTCGCGTTCTCCAGCGGCATCCACTACTGCGTCGGCCAGCCGCTGGCCCGGCTGGAGGCCACGATCGCATTGCAGGTCCTGGCGGAACGCCGTCCCGGGCTGCGCCTGGCCGGGCGGGTACGCCGCCGCAACGCGACGACGATCCGCGGACCGCTGCGGCTGCCAGTGGCGGGCTGAGGCTCAGCCGATGGAATGGGCGCGCAGCTCGTCCATGACCTCGGCGGGCGGCCAGCCGTCGACGCGGAACCGCACCGGTGCGAGCAGCGGCTCGGGTTCGAGGCCGACGCGGTCGACGACCACGTCCCACGGCACCAGCGGTCCGGGTTCGTCGGCCCGCTGGAACAGCACGTAGTGCGCACGGGGCAGCAGTTGGGCGATGCCGTCCGACCAGGTCGCCACCGTGATCGCGGGCGACTCCGGGCGTACGTCGGCGAGCAGGCCGCTGACGAAGACCTCGATGCCGGCGTTCGCGTACTGCGAACCCAGCCAGGCCGTCTGGGCGGCGTACTCGGTGACGGCGAGGATCACCTCGGCCCGCCGGGCGGGCAGGTGATCCGGCTCGTCCGGCGCGGGCGCGTACGGCACGACCCGGCCGTAGTCGTCGGCGACGTAGCCCACCGGCGACAGGCTGCGGACGGCGTCGCCGTACTCCTGCTCGACGATCTCGTAGAGCTGGCCGATGGCCCCGCTGCCGACCGGGCACAGCACCATGTTCGTGTAGTTCGGCACGAACGCCACGACCTTGTCCCCGGCTCGGCGGGTGATCTCGGCGAGCCAGCCCGGCGACAGGAGCAGCGAGGTGAAGTAGCCGTCGCCGCTGTCCACCATCCGGATCAGCGCGCCCGCCTCGAACTCGCTGCGCAGCGTACGCTCGGCCAGCGCGGCCAGGTTCTCGTGGGCGGCGCGGAAGATCTCCTCGACCGAGACACCCCAGCGTTCGACGCTCGCGGGCGACACGTACGCCATCGAGTCGGGCATGTCGACGACGATCAGCTCCCGCAGATGCGGCAGCGCCGCGCGCGAGATCGGCGGCTGCATCCCCGGCGTACCGGCCTGGCCGAAGGTGGCCGCTCGCAACACCGGGCGCAACCGCGGCCGCACCGCTTCCCAGGTGTCGGGCACCTCGGGCGCTCCTGTGACACTGCGGACGACCATGAGCAGCGCCCGACGGCGTTCGGCCCGGGTCGCGCCCTGCGTCTCGGCGTACACGTTGGTGAGGTAGATCCAGGTCGGGGTGCGCCGGGCGGGACGCTCGACGACCACGGCGAACTGCGCCCGGTCGTACCGCACGCGGGTGACGCCAGGCACTCGCCGCGCGATCCGCACCGCCTTGGCGGCGAACCTGTCCCGCGGCGCTCCGACGAGCCGGTCCAGCAGTCCCATGGGCTCACACCGTAACTCATCTCGCTCACGGCGCGACCCGGGAGAACCCCCGAGCTTCAGACGCACGGGTGCGGGGTCGTCACGGCCGCCGTGCTGGCGGTGCGGCCGTCGGCGCTGGTCACCGTGACCCACCAGGTGATCGGGGCGCGTGGCTTCGCCGACCACACCTCGGTGTACGCGGTGGCCTGGTCGACCGACATCGCCGCGATCCGGGTGTCCCCCGACCGCCAGGTCAACGTCGCCGACCGGAGATCGGCGTCGGCCGCCACGGTGACGGACAACACGAACCGGCCCTTGTCTCCGCAGGTGGCGCTCTCGGCGGCGCCGACCGTCAGGGGCGGCCGCACGATCGTCGGCGACGGGGACGAGGTCGGCTCCCGCTGCGGCTGCCCGCCGGCCGAAGCACCGGGTGACGGGCTGCCCGGCAGATACGGCGCGATCGTCGGCGAGCCCGTCACGGAGCCCGTCGGCGACATCGTGGCCGACGGTGACGCGGAACCGGCCGGGCTCGGTGTCGCCGTCCCGTTCGGCGAGGAGGACGCCGTCGGCAACGGAGTCTGCTGCGCGGTCGCGCCGGCCGGCGGACCCCCGGTGAGCCGCAGCGCGCCACCGGCCAGCCCGATCGCGACAGCCAACGCCGTCGTCGCGACCAGCACGCGCCGGGTCCGGTTGACCGGCGGCTGAGGAAAACCGGTGCTCCGGCTCCACCGCGGCTCCCAGTCCGGCGTCGCACGGAGCGCCAGCCAGGTCGACGCGTTCACGAACGGCAGGCTCGCGTACTTGGCGAGCAGATTCGCGCCCGACGGCAGCTCCCGGCGGAGCGCCCGGCAGGCGCCACAGTCCGCCACGTGTTCGGCCACCCGGCGGATCCGGTGCCGGCTGAGCGGGCCCGACCAGCCCGACAGGCTGTGCAGCAGGCGGCACCGGCCGTCGGACACCGCGATCAGCGCGTCCACGGCGTCTTCCAGGTGCGCCCGCGCCTCTTTCGCCCGGTCGTACGCCCGGGTCGGCGAGATGGACAAGACCGCGCCGATCTCGGCCGCCGCGAGTCCGTGCCGCACCGACAACTCCACGACCTCGTGCTCCCGGCCGGTCAGCGTCGCCATCGCCGTCCGGACGAGTTCCACCGCGTACGCCGATCGCGTGGCCGCGGCCGGGTCGATCCCGTCCGCTTCCAGCGGCCGCAGCTCGCCCCCGGCCTGATGAGGCAGCGTACGCACGCGCCGCCGGCACTCCAGCCGGACGATGGCGTAGAGCCAGGCCCGCAGCCGATGCGGGTCGCGCAGCTCGTCGGCATGCCAGCCGACCTGGTCGAACGTGTCCTGGACGACGGCGTCCACGGCCTCGGTGTCGCCGAGCAGGCGCCAGGCGTACGCCTGCAGGCGGCCGGCGTACTTCCGGTACGCGGAACTCAGCGCCTCCCGGTCACCCCGCGACAATGCTGTGACCAGCGCAGATTCGTCCACAGCGAGCACGGTAGGCCGGGGCCGCCGATGATCGGTACCGCCGTGCGGCCACGCAGGGAGTCGGGTTCCAGCATCGTCCGGATACCCTTCCCCGAATGGGGGACCCGCCGACGCCGATCCTCAGCCCCGCCCGGACCCGGCTGATCCTGGTACGCCACGCGATGCCGGCGTACGGGCCGGAGCAGCCGGCCGAGGAGTGGCCGTTGGACCCGGCCGGGCAGACGGCTGCGATCGACCTCCGGCGACGGCTCCCACCTGGGGCTCTGCTCGTCGCGAGTACGGAACCGAAGGCCCGCCAGACGCTGGAGCCGAGCGGCGACGTCAGGGTGGACGACCGCTTCGGCGAGGTACGCCGGGACGAGCCCTACGACGGAGACTTCCGGGCGCGGCGGCTCGCGTACGTTAAGGGCGTCGCGCATCCGGGCTGGGAATCGCCCGCCGACGTCGTCACCCGATTCGGTGACGCCGTGGCGGACTGGCGAGCCCGGGCGGGTTCTCGGCCGCTAGTCGTGGCGAGCCACGGCATGGCGCTGACGCTCTGGCTCACCGCCGCGATCGGGCTCGCCGACCCCGGCGGTTTCTGGTCGGCGCTCCAGTTGCCGGACGCGTTCTCGGTGGACCTCACGACACGGCGGGCGGACCGACTCCCGCCGGCGCCGTAGCCGGGTATGACGCGGCGGGCGGACCGTCTTCCGCCGGAGCAGTAGCCGGGCGTCAGGCGAGTTCGGCGAGGTCGGCGTCGGTGAGGCGGACCCCGGCCACGGCGACGTTCTGCTCCAGATGCGTCAGGTCGGAGGTACCCGGGATCGCCAGCACGTTCTTGCCCTGGTGGAGGGTCCACGCCAGGCGTACCTGATGAGGTGAGAGACCGTGGCGCGCCGCGACCGCCGCCACCGCCGCGCTGTGCTCGGAGGTCGCGCCGCTTTCTCGCGCGGAGCCGGCGATGGCGAAGAACGGCACGTACGCGACACCGCGCGAGCCGCAGACCCGCAACAGTTCGTCGTCACCGTGATTGTCGATCGCGTAGTTGTTCTGGACGCAGACCACCGGCGCGATCGCCTGGGCCTCGTCGAGGTGATCCACGCGGACGTTGGAGATGCCCAGCTCGCCGATCAGGCCTTCGGCCCGCAGCTCGGCCAGGGCGCCGAAGGACTCCGCGATCGAGTCGCGGCCCGGACGCCGGATGATGCGCAGGTTGACCACGTCCAGCCGGTCGCGGCCGAGGCGGCGCAGGTTGTCCTCGACCTGCTCCCGCAGCGCCGCTGGGCTGTTCGCCTCGTGCCAGTCGCCGGCGTCGTCGCGGAAGAAGCCGACCTTCGTCGTGATGACCAGCTCGTCCGGGTACGGCGAGAGCGCGGCCCGGATCAGTTCCGTCGCGTAGTGAGCGTCGAAGTAGTACGCGGCCGTGTCGATGTGGTTGACGCCCAGCTCGATCGCCCGCCGCAGGAGGCCGATCGCCGTCTGCGGATCCGGGTCGGCGGTCAGCCGCATCGAGCCGAAGCCGAGCCGGTTCACGACCCGGTCCCCGAGGGTCCAGGTGCCCGCGTCCGCCGCGTTCAGCGCTGACCTATCCACCATGCCGTGCCTCCCCGTGGCTTCCCTGACATGATCGCCAGTCAATCACGCCGGACCTGTCCGATGTTGCCCCGGCGTCATCGCGGACGCTTACGGCCAGGCAACATCACCTCCGGTCGAATGGCCGCATGGCAACCTTTCCCATCGTGGCGGCGTACGCGCCGAGCGGGCCGCACGGCTGGCCGGTTACCCCCACGCAGACCGTCGGCGGGCACGTCACCCAGGCCGGCGGAGCCGGACTGGCCGAGCTGGCGTACTCGCAGATCCCGGACGACGACTTCCGCGCGACGCTGGACCGGGCCTTCCCCGACTTCTCGTTCTTCTACCTCGGCGGGCTGCTCGGCCACTACCGGTTCAAGGTCCGGTCGCACAGCGTCGCCGCGGACGGGCGGGCCGACCTCTACGTGGCGCTCGACGCCGACAAGGAGACCCTCGACCCGGCCACCCTGCGCTGGGTGCAGATCGCCGACGGGACCGTGGACAACGCCGGGCGGTCGCATCCGTTCTACGCCAGCGGCGGACTCGCTTCCGACGGGCTGGTCAGCTTCTACGCGAGCTGGTCCGGCGTACGCACAGCGAAGGCGTACCTGGCGCATGACACCGGGCATCGCGACCGGATCGGCCGGGACATCGTGACCGTGCTGGGCGGCTTCACCTACGGTTCAACCGCCGCAGGCGCGAGACCGGCCGGCTCAACCGTGGCGGGCGTACGAGACACCGGCTCGGCGATTGTCGGGGCCGGCTCGGCCTAGTCCACGGGTCCCGAAAACCGTCACGACCAGTGGCGACGGCCGCTCAGCCAGCGCAGCGCCACCTCTCCTTGAGCGCGCTGGAAGTCGCGCAGCGTCGGCAGCAGCGGCACCGGCGGCTCGGCCGCACGGGCCAGGAAGTACCCCGCGAGCCCGGCGAGGACCGCGTCGACCGCCGCCGGATCGGGTTCGCGGCTCAGCGGATGCGCCGACCACAGCGCCTCGGGGTCGCCGCCGCCGTGCATGGCGACGCTGGGCAGGCTCACGATCAGGTCGAGCCAGCGTGCGCCCAGGCACGCGGCGGGCCAGTCGACCACCACGAACCCGGTGGTCGTGAGCAGGAAGTTGTCGGCACGCAGGTCGCCGTGCAGCAACGCGTCGCCTTCGGTCGCCGCGGCCCAGCCGAACTCCAGCTCGGCCAGTTCGGCCTGCCGGGGATGGGTCAGGTCCGCCCAGTTCTCGGCGAAGTCGGCGTCCTCGGCGAGCGCGGGGGCGTGGAACGGCGCCGGGGTGAGCGAGTCCGCGAGCACGGTCGCCGCGTCGAGGAATCGGCGCAGCTCGTCCGGCTGCCACGGCTGCGCGGGCGTCCAGCCGTCGACCGCCTCGGTGACCATGATCGCCCAGTCGCCGGCCTCGTCGATGTGGTCGCCGCCCCAGATCAGCGCGGGCGAGGGCACCTGCGGCGGCAGTCCGGCGAGGATGTCGGCCTCGCGGCGGATCGCGGCGGCGGCGTACTCGCTGCGCTCCTCGGTCACCGCCTTGGCGAACACCGTGTGCCCGTCCGCCAGCGTCAGCACCGACGCCATCGCCGGGGAGAATCCGCCCGGCTGGCTGACCGCCCCGATCACCCGCGCGCCCGCCGCCTGCTCGATCACGGCATGCACGCTCTGCGGCAGGTCCTCCCAGCGGGCGCGATTGCCGCCCACGGCCAGCGGTGACGTCATGCGACGATCATGCCCGACTGCTGCGGAAGGGTCAGCTCGTTTTCGCCGTGAGGCCGCCCGCCTGGGCCGCTCGCGCCACGCTCTTCCGCTGCCCGCGCAACGTCAGCAGGTACGCCAGAAGCACGAGCGCGGTGCTCCACGCGGCGGTCAGCAGATGCTCCGCCTCCCCGTACGCCACCGCGGTGATGACGCCCGCGCCGAACCCGGCCGCCGCGATGATCGGGACGAACGCCTTCGCGGCCGCGTACGCCGAGCGGGCCCGGGTGGGGGACGCCCCGGCGGTCAGCCCGATCGCCGCCCAGGCGAGGACGGCGAAGCCGACCGCGCCGATCCCGCACACGAGCAGGGGCGCGATGAGGCCGCCGGGTTTGACGTCGGCGTACGCCGAGGAATCGGTCGCGCCGGTGATGGCGGTGCCGCCGAGGAGCACGACGAAGATCACGGCGACGATGCCGCGCAGGATGTCGCGCATCAGCGCACCCACGCAGGCGAGCCGGCCGGGAAGTCGGCTGGGAAGTCGTGACGGAGGCCGCCGTAGATATCGAAGAACTGCGCCATGCGTGCGACCGTAGGCGACCTCGGCCACCGCCGGTACCCCCTGTGGACAACTCAGCCCGAAGGCCGATGATCAGCGCGCGACACCACGACCGAATCCCGCCAGCCATCCGGCCGAGGCAGCCATAACGTTGAAGCATGACGAAGACGCAGAGCACGATGGACAGCCCGCTCGGACCGCTGACCGTCACCACCGAGGACGGCGCGCTGACCCGGATCGGCTTCGGCGACCACGGCGGGGCCGCGACCGCGGGCGCCCACGCCACCGAACCACCGGACGAAGTACTCCGGCAGCTCACGGCGTACTTCGCGGGCGACCGGACGACGTTCGACCTGCCGCTCGCCCCGGCCGGAACGGAGTTCCAGCAACGGGTGTGGGCCGCGCTCGACGAGATCGCGTACGGGGAGACGATCAGCTATGGGGAGCTGACCGAGCGGGTCGGCGTACCCCGGGACCGCGTCCGCGCGGTCGCCGCCGCCGTCGGGGCGAATCCGCTGCTGGTCGTACGCCCCTGCCACCGCGTCATCGGCGCGGACGGCTCGCTCACCGGGTACGCCGGCGGCCTGGACCGCAAACGGGAGTTGCTGACGCTGGAGGGGGCGCTGCAGCCGGCCCTGCTGTGAGAGATCATGCGGGCATGGACGATCGGCTCACCCCGGCCCCGCTCGTGCCGAGCTTCGGCGACCGCGTACGCGACCTCGCCGGAGTCGTCGGCCTCTACGTCGGCGGTTCGCTGGCGTTCGGGGACTACCGCCCCGGCGTCAGCGACCTCGACGTGATCGCCGTCGTCGACCGGGACCTCGACCGGACTCGCCGCCGTCAGGTGACCGAGCTGCACGAGGCGATCGACGACGAGCGGCTCCACTGCGCGTACCTGGTCCGGGACAAGGCCGCCGACCTGGACCGGAAGCACCACTACTGGGCGTACGGGGAACTGTATCGGCGGGCGGTCAGCGGGATCGCCCGGGCCGAACTGCTTCGCGGCGGGATCACCGTCTACGGTCCCCCGCCGGCCGAGGTGATCCCGCCGGTCGACGACGCCGCGCTCCGGGCGGCCGCCCGCGCCGAACTCACCGGCTACTGGAGCCGGGCGGTCGCCAAACCGAGACTGTGGCGGGAAGACCTCTACGTCGACCTCGGGCTGATCACCCTCGCCCGGGTCGACGCGACGGTCACGGAGACCCGGTTGATCACCAAGAGCGAGGCGATCGAGCGGCTCACTGCTTTCGGCGTACCAGATGATCTGCGCGAGGAGATCGCGCGGCGGCGCGCAGGCGAACCGGTGACCCTGACCGAGGACGAGCGTGCCGCCCGCGCGGAACTCGCGCGTGGCCTCATGACCGCCGGCATAGCGAGATTGACCGGCTAGGCGGCCTTGCGCTGCTGGCCGATCGCGTTCTCCAGCTCCTGCCGGTTCATCGACGAGCGACCGGAGATGTCCAGGTCACGGGCGATGTCGAGCAGCTCGGCCTTGCTCATGTCCGCCAGCGGCACCTCCGTCGACGCGTCGGGCTCGGCCGAGCCGGAGCGGTCCTTGCGCGCCTTCTCGACGCTGCGCCGCAACGCGTCCATGAGGTCGATGACGTTGGTCGCCTCCGGCGCCTTGGCCTCGGAGACCACCTCGGCCCCGGATCGCTTGGCCTCGACGAGGTCTTTCACCCGATCGGTGTACGTGTCGCGGAAGTCGCCGGCCTGCCACTCGCCGGTCATCGAGTCGATGAGCTGACCGGCCATCCGCAGCTCCTGCGACGTGCTGCGGACCTTGCCGGGCAGCCGTTCGATCACCTCGGCCGGGGCGCGGACCTCGTCGGCGAAGTACATCGTCTCCAGGACCAGCAGATCCTTGTCGACCCGGATCGCGGCCAGGTACTCCTTGCTGCGCATGACGAGGGTGGCGATCGCCGCCCGATTCGTCTCGGCCATCGCATCCCTGAGCAGGGCGTACGTCTTGATCGTCTCGTCGCTGCCCGGCCCGAGGTAGTAGGTCTTCTGGAAGAAGATCGGGTCGATCTCGTCGAGGTCGACGAACTGGTGGATGTCCAGGATCTTCGACCGGCCGGGCGCGATCTCGTCCAGCTCCTTCTTCTCGATCAGGACGTGCTCGCCCTCGCCGACGTCCGCGCCCTTGACGATGTCGCCGTAGGGCACCTCCTCGCCGGTCCGCTCGTTGACGCGCAGGTAGCGGATCCGGTCGTTGGTGCCCCGCTGGAACTGGTGGAACGAGACCTCGTGCTCCTTGGTCGCCGAGAACAACTCGACCGGGACGGAGACCAGGCCAAAGCTGATGACACCGGTCCAGATGGCACGCGCCACATCGATCACCCCCACGCCCATTGTGACCATGATCCTGCGACGATGGACAGCATGAAATCCTGCCCGTGCGGCCTCGGCCCGGCCTACGCCGACTGCTGCGGGCGCTGGCAGCACGCCGACGCGCCGACCGCCGAGCTGCTGATGCGGTCCCGGTTCACCGCCTTCGTCCGCGGCGACACCGCGTATCTGCTGCGTACCTGGCATGCGAGCAGCCGGCCGCGACGCTTGGACCTGACCGGCGGCCCGCGCTACACCCGCCTGGAGATCCTCGGGCAGACCGGCGGATCGCTGTTCGAGACCACCGCGACCGTGCACTTCAAGGCGCACTACGCCGGCGGGGTTCTGGAGGAGAACAGCGAGTTCCGGCGGGAAGGCGGACAATGGTTCTACCTTTCTGAGCTTCCTTTGAGGTAGAAGGCACAGGTTTCTGACATGACCGCCCCTGAAGAACCCACCCCGGCCGCCGCCGAACCGCCGGCTCAGCCCGCATCACCGGCTCAGCCCGCACCGCCGGCCGCACCCACTCGCTCGCCGCTGCTCGCCAGCCGTCCACTGCAATTCGCCGCGATCGGCGTCGCCGGGCTCGTCCTCGGCGGGGTGATCGGCGTCGGCGTCGGCTTCGCCGCCGGTCATCACCTCGGCGGCCGCGACGACCGGTTCGACCGGCACCACTCCAAGTTCGACGACCGCCACGACCGGCACGACCGCCAGCGCCAGCGGCGCGACCAGCCGCGTAACGAGCAGCGCCAGTGGCCGCCTGCCCAGCCGACCCAGCCGGCCTCGCCGACCCTTCCCGCGCCGTCGGCTTCCGCGTCCTGACCACCCCGGGCGGGCCGCGCCGATAGGCTCGGCTACGTGGCTGACCAGGTCGAGAATGCCTCGGCGGTACGCACAACGAGCGACTGGATGGCGGTGATCCGTCACCGGGAGTCCACCGAACCCGACGCTTACCTGGTCGACCCGTACGCCGAACGGCTGGGCGGCTCCGAGGCGCTCGTGGCGTACCTGGCGAAGCTGGGCGGCCCGAACGAGGTGGTGATCACCCGGGGGCGCTTCGGCGACGCCGTGATCGCCGAGGCGCTCGGCTCGGGCGTCGACCAGGTCGCGATCCTCGCCTCCGGCTCGGACACCCGGCCGTGGCGGCTGCCGATGCCGGGCGCCACGGTGTACGAGGCCGACCTGCCGGGCCAGGTCGAGACGAAGATCGCGACCCTGGCCCGGGCCGGCGTCAGCCCGGCCGGGCAGGTTGCGGTCGACGTCGATCTGCGTACGCCGTGGGCGGAGCGGCTCACCGCAGCCGGGCTCGACCCGCACCGCCCGGCGGTGTTCCTGGTGGAGGGCCTGTTCTACTACTTCCCGGCCGACGAGGCGGATCTGCTGCTCGACCGGCTCGGCTCGATCGCCGCCGAAGGTTCACGGCTGGCCCTCGACATCCCCGACTCGGCGTACGCCGACGAACCGGCCAACGCGGAGTTCCTCGCGTACATGCAGGACCGGGGTTCGCCGTTCGTCGGGGCCAGCGCCGATCCGGTGCGCTGGCTGGCCGGGCACGGCTGGGACGCGTCGGCGTACCTGGCCGCCGACCTCGGTTCGAGCGGGCTCGTCCCGGCACCGCCGGCTCGGCTGGTCCGGCCCGACCGTCCGATCTGGCACGTCGCCGCCCGCCGCCGGTGATCGTCCCGGGGTCCGTGATGACCTCCGGAGGGCTGGATACCTCACAGCCGCAAGATCAGGTATCGGCCACTCCGGAGATCCGCACCGCACCTGCGGCACGAACTCACCGATTCGCCGGACAAATCGGCAAGTGGCCGAGACACTCGACAGCATGCGGCTGATCTTCGACAACGTCCGTGTCTTCGACGGCGTGCAGGAGAACCTGTCGGCGCCGGCACGGGTGGTCGTCGAGGACGGCCTCATCGCCGAGGTCACCGGCCTCGACGCCGCCGACGCCGGCAGCGGTCCGGCCGGGGCGGCCGGTCCGGCCGGGAAGGCCGGGGCGGCGGGGGCGGCGGGGGCGGCGGGGGCGGCCGGGACGGTGATCGACGGCGGCGGCCGGGTGCTCATGCCCGGCCTGATCGACGCCCACTGGCACGCCATGATGGCGAGCCTGCCGATGGCACAGCTGGCCACGGCCGACCTCGGCTACATCTACCTGGCGGCGGGCCGGGAAGCCGAGCGTACGCTGCTGCGGGGGTTCACCACGGTCCGCGACGCGGGCGGGCCGAGCTTCGGCCTCAAGCAGGCCATCGACGACGGGCTGATCCACGGCCCCCGGATCTATCCCAGCGGCGCGTTCATCAGCCAGACCTCCGGGCACGGCGACTTCCGTACCCCGCACGACCTGCCCAAGCAGGGGCTGACCTTCATCGAGACGGCCGGTGTCACGGCGATCGCCGACGGCGTCGACGATGTGCTGCGAGCGACCCGGGAACAGCTGATGCGAGGCGCCAGCCAGATCAAGCTGATGGCGGGCGGCGGCGTCGCCTCCCCGCACGATCCGCTCGACGTCACGCAGTTCACGGAGGCAGAACTGCGGGCGGCGGTGGAGGCCGCCGAGAACTGGGGCACCTACGTCATGGTGCACGCGTACACGCCGCGCTCGGTGCAGCAGGCGATCCGGGCCGGGGTGCGGTGCATCGAACACGGGCACCTGCTGGACGACGAGACCGCCGCGCAGATGGCGACCCAAGAGGTCTGGTGGTGCCTGCAACCGTTCCTGGACGACGAGGACGCCATTCCGATGGCCGACCCGGTGAACCGCGCCAAGCAGCTCACCATGGTGCAGGGCACCGACACCGCCTACGAACTCGCGCGCAGGCACGGCGTACGCGTCGCCTGGGGCACCGACACGTTGTTCGACCCGAAGCTGGCCACCCGGCAGGGCGCGCAACTGGCCAAGATGGGGCGCTGGTTCACCCCGGCCGAAGTGCTGCGCATGGCGACCTCCGGCAACGCCGAGCTGCTGGCGCTGTCGGGCGAGCGCGATCCCTATCCCCGGCCGCTGGGCGTGATCGAGCCCGGGGCGTACGCCGATCTGCTGCTCGTCGACGGCGATCCGCTCGCCGATCTCGCCGTGCTCGCCGATCCGGCCAACCTCACCGTGATCATGAAGAACGGGGAGATCATCCGCGACGCGCGTACGCCCTGAGTGTCGTAGTCCCGGCAGCACTGTCGCGACTGGACACCGCGGGCGATAGCATCCCACGCGGCGGTTCGCCGCCGACCCCGTGAACCACAACGTAAGGAGAGATCCCTTGCTGGGACTCGAGAAGAAGCTCATGAAGCAGTGGGAGGGCAAGAGCGCGCAGGAGCTCGCCGACGCCCCCGTCACCGCGCTGGAGGGTCTGACCAAGGAGGACGCCGAGTACCTCGACAAGGCGTTCGGCATCAAGACGGTCCGCGACCTGGCCAAGCAGAAGCACTTCAAGTGGGCGCAGGCGATCGTCACCCTCGCCGACTGAGGTTGTAGATAGCTCATGCAGCAGGCCCCGCCGATCGGCGGGGCCTGCTGTGTCGTGCGGTGGATGCAGTGTCCGGTGGATGCGGTGTCAGCGCGCCCCGGCGGGCACCGCCTCGGCGGGTTCCCGCTGGCCGCCGACGGCCGGGGCGAGCGCGCGCAGGATGTCGTCGACCCGTTGCTTGGCATCGCCGAACAGCATCTGCGTGTTCTCCCGGAAGAACAGCGGGTTCTGCACGCCCGCGTACCCGGTGGCCATCGAGCGCTTGAAGACCACGACGTTGGCCGCCTCCCACACCCGCAGCACCGGCATCCCCGCGATCGGGCTGCCCGGGTCGGCCGCGGCCGGGTTGACCGTGTCGTTCGCGCCGATCACGAGGACCACCGTGGTGTCGGCGAGGTCGTCGTTGATCTCGTCCATCTCCAGCACGATGTCGTACGGGACATGGGCCTCGGCGAGCAGCACGTTCATGTGGCCGGGCAGGCGGCCGGCGACCGGGTGGATGCCGAAGCGCACCTCGACGCCGTGCGACCGCAGAATCCGGGTCAGCTCCGCGATCGGGTACTGGGCCTGCGCCACCGCCATGCCGTACCCAGGCGTGATGACCACGGAGGACGCGTTACGCAGCAGCTCGGCGACCTCCTCGGCGTTCGTCTCGCGGTACTCCCCCAGATCCTCGTCGCCGCCGGTGGCCGCCTCGACGCCGAAGCCGCCCGCGATCACCGAGATGAACGAGCGGTTCATCGCCTGGCACATGATGTAGGACAGGTACGCACCCGACGAGCCGACCAGCGCCCCGGTCACGATCAGGAGGTTGTTGTTGAGCAGGAAGCCCGAGGCGGCCGCGGCCCAGCCGGAGTAACTGTTCAGCATCGAGACCACCACCGGCATGTCCCCGCCGCCGATGGAGGCGACGAGGTGCCAGCCGAGCGCGAGCGCGAGGACGGTCACCGCGGTCAGCAGCCACACGTCCGGGCGTACCACGAAGACGACGGTGAGGACCGCGAACGCGACCAGCGCGCCCAGATTGAGCACGTTGCGGGCCGGGAGCATGAGCGGCGCGGACTTGATGCGGGCCGACAGCTTGAGGTACGCCACGATCGAGCCGGTGAAGGTGACCGCGCCGATGAACACCCCGATGAAGACCTCGCCGTGGTGGATGCGCAGCAGCGCGCCGGTCATCCCCTCGTGGCCCTCGCCGGACTCGACGCCGAGGTAGCCGTTCCAGCCGACGAGGACAGCGGCCAGGCCGACGAAGCTGTGCATCACGGCGATCAGCTCAGGCATGCCGGTCATCTCGACGACCCGGGCTCGCCAGATGCCGAGGCCGCCGCCGACGAGCAGGGCGACCGCCAGCAGCGCGACGCCCATGGCGCTGATGCTGCGGGAGGCGAGGCCGACGGTGGCGACGAGCGCGATGGTCATCCCGGCGATGCCGAACGCGACGCCGTTGCGTGACGTCTCGTGCTTGGACAGTCCGGCGAGGCTCAACACGAAGAGCAGCGCCGCGACGATGTACGCCGCCTGCGCGGCGGTGACAGCATTCATCTCGATCAGCCCTTCGAGAACATGCTCAGCATGCGCCGGGTGACGGCGAAGCCGCCGAGGATGTTGACGCTGGCCAGCAGGACGGCGACGAACGACAGCCCGGTGACGACGGCGTCACCCTGGCCGATCTGGAGCAGCGCGCCGACCACGATGATGCCGGAGATCGCGTTCGTGACCGACATCAGCGGGGTGTGCAGCGCGTGGTGGACCTTGCCGACGACGTAGTACCCGATGACGACGGCGAGCGAGAAGACGGTGAAGTTGCCGATCAGCTGGTTCGGCGCGAATGCCGTGACCAGGAACAGCGCGGCGGCCGCCACCCCGACGAGGGTGTAGACGCGACCGGTCGAGACAGGCTTCTTCTCGGGAGCCGCGACCACGGCCACCGGCGCGGCGACCGGGGCCGCCGAGACCTGGACCGGGGGCGGCGGCCACAGCTTCTCACCGTCGCGCACGACCGTCATGTTCCGCTGCACGACGTCGTCGAAGTCGAGGGTGAACTGGCCGTCCTTGCCGGGCGTCACGAGCTTGAGCAGGTTGACGAGGTTGGTCCCGTACAGCTGGGAGGCCTGCGCGGGCAGCCGGCCCGGCAGGTCGGTGTAGCCGATGATGGTCACGCCGTTCTCGGTCACGACGACCTCGCCAGCCTTCGTCCCGGCGACGTTGCCGCCCTGGGCCGCCGCCATGTCGACGACGACGCTGCCCGGCTTCATGCTCGCCACGTGCTCCTCGGTGAGCAGCTTCGGCGCGGGACGGCCGGGGATCAGCGCGGTGGTGATGACGATGTCGACCTCGGCGGCCTGCTCACCGTAGATCTCGGCAGCGCGGCGGTCGTAGTCGGCCGAGGTCGCCTTCGCGTACCCGTCCGAGCTGATCTCCTGCTCCACGGTGACCTCGAGGAACTCCCCGCCCAGCGACCGGACCTGCTCGGCGACCTCTGGTCGCGGGTCGGTCGCGCGCACGATCGCGCCAAGGCTCTTGGCGGCCCCGATCGCAGCGAGGCCGGCGACTCCGGCGCCGGCCACGAGGACTTTCGCGGGCGGAACCTTGCCGGCGGCGGTCACCTGCCCGGCGAAGAACCGCCCGAAGGCGTGCGCGGCCTCGACGACCGCGCGGTAGCCCGCGATGTTGGCCATCGAGCTGAGCACGTCCATGGACTGCGCCCGGGAGATCCGCGGCACGGCGTCCATCGCCAACGCGGTCACCGGACGGGCCGCGAGCGCCTCCACCAGCTCCGGCCGCAATGCCGGGCTGAGCAGGCCGATCAGCGTCGCACCGTCCCGCAGTTCGGCGATCTCCGTCTCGGACGGGGCGTTCACCTTCACCACGATGTCGGACTGCCAGCAGTCGTCGTGGCTGCCGATCTTCGCGCCCGCCTCGGCGTACGCGTCATCGGGAAAGCTGGCGCGCGCGCCCGCTCCGGCCTCGACCATGACCTCGTAGCCGAGGTTCACGAGCTGGCGCACAGTCGCCGGCGTCGCGGCGACCCGGGTTTCCCCGGCGTCCGCCTCCGCCACCACACCGAGCCGTTGACCCATGTCCGCTCCTGTCTGTCACGCGAAGGTGACCCTTCCGCGAAAGTTACAACAGGTTAGGTCAATCACGCTCGATCGTGAAGCGGGTCGGTGCAAGGTCCACGGCCTGAGAACGCGCAGCTCACGTTGCCATCAGGCGGGGGGCGTCAGGGTGAAATTGCCCACACGTGCCACGGACGGCTAACATCAACCTCCGGCGATGCCTCCTCAGTGGAGCGGGTTCGAGGCGTCGCCGGCGACACCTGTCAAGCAGGTGCAACCGCACTGGGCAGCGGGCTGCCCCTGCGTGCCCTGCGAAAGGACCCGCATGTCCCGACCCGCCCCGCGCGCGGCGATCGCCGCCGCGCTGGCCGCGCTCGTCGCGCTCCTCGCCGCGATGCTGCTGCATCCGGCCGTCTCCCAGGCCGCCACCCCGGTACGCGTCATGCCGCTCGGCGACTCCATCACCGGTTCACCGGGCTGCTGGCGCGCGCTGCTGTGGAATCGCCTGCAGTCCACCGGATACACCAACATCGACTTCGTCGGAACGCTGCCGCCGCAGGGCTGCGGAGTGGCGTACGACGGCGACAACGAAGGGCACGGCGGCTATCTCGCCACCAACATCGCCAACCAGAGCCTGCTCCCCGGCTGGCTCAGCGCGACCCAGCCGGACGTCGTCCTGATGCACCTCGGCACCAACGACGTCTGGAGCAACATCCCGCCCGCCACCATCCTGGCCGCGTTCAGCACGCTGGTCGACCAGATGCGGGCGAGCAACGCCTCGATGCGCATCCTGGTCGCGAAGATCATCCCGATGAACCCGTCGAGCTGCACCGAGTGCGCCCAGCGGGCGATCGACTTCAACGCCGCGATTCCGGCCTGGGCGGCCGGGAAGACGACGGCCCAGTCGCCGATCGTCGTGGTGGACCAGTGGACCGGCTTCAGCACCGCGACGGACACCTACGACGGCGTCCACCCGAACTCGGCCGGCGACCAGAAGATGTCCGACAAGTGGTACCCGCCGCTGATCGCCCAGCTGGGCGGTGCGACGTCGTCGCCGTCGGCGAGCGCGTCGGCGTCGGCCAGCACCTCGCCTTCCGCGAGCACGTCACCGTCGGCGAGCACGTCGCCGTCGGCCAGTGTTTCGCCGACCGCGTCCAGCGGGAAGAAGTGCACCGCGACCTACCGCGTGTCCAGTCAGTGGCCGGGCGGCTTCGGCGCCGAGGTCACCGTCGCGAACACCGGGACCGTCGCCCTCACCGGATGGACGGTCGTGCTGGTGTTCCCTAACGGCCAAATCGTGACGCAACTCTGGAATGGGACATTCACCCAGAGCGGTGGCACGGCGACGGTGAAGAACGTGAGCTACAACGGCTCCGTCGCTCCCGGTGGCACCGCCGGGTTCGGCTTCAACGCCAGCTGGAACAACAGCGTGAACTCTGCGCCAACGGTGAGCTGCACGCCGGCCTGACGCTCGGGATCGCCCGGCTGCCGACGGTACGGTGGCCGGGCGACACGTCCGCCGACCTGCACCTTTACTTGATCGGGCGGGGCGAATAGTACGCTCGGGTGTCCGAGAGCAGCCGCCCATCGGCGATGACCGACCAGACGAAGGTGGACATGACCAGCGCGCCCAAGATCACTGTCGTCGTGCCGACGTACAACGAGCGCGACAACCTGCCCAAGCTCGTCAGCCTGCTCGCCGGCCTGAACCTCCCCGAGCTGCACGTCCTGGTGGTCGACGACAACTCCCCCGACGGCACCGGCGAGGTCGCCGAGAAGCTCGCGGTCGAGGCCCCGATCCCGGTCGGCGTGCTGCACCGCACGGTCAAGGACGGGCTCGGCCGGGCGTACGTCGCCGGCATGACGCGCGCGCTCGACGAGGGCGCCGACATCGTGGTGCAGATGGACGCCGACCTGTCGCACCCGGTGACTGCCATCCCAGTGATGATCGACAAGCTGGCGACCACGGACGCGGCCGTCGTCCTCGGCTCCCGCTACGTCACGGGCGGCGCTACGGCCAGCGAATGGCCCTGGCACCGCAAGGCGCTGTCGGCCTGGGCCAACTTCTACGTCAACGCGATCCTGCAGTTGCACGTCAAGGACGCCACCGCTGGCTTCAAGGCCTGGCGCGCCGAGACCCTGCGGGCCATCGACGTCGCGTCGGTGCAGAGCAACGGGTACGCCTTCCAGGTCGAGATGAACTATCGCGTGGTCAGCCGGAAGATGCGGATCGCGGAGGTGCCGATCCGGTTCGAGGAGCGGGTCGAGGGCGCGTCGAAGATGAGCCTCGGCGTGCAGCTCGAATCGGCACTCGTGCCGTGGAAGCTGCGCTTCGGCAAGCGCTGAGCCCGCTCAGCCATTCCACTATAGCAGAATTCCGCTATAGTGGATTCCATGATCGCCGACTTGGGCGTACGCGTCCGCGAGGAACGCCGCCTTCGTAACCTCACGCTGGACGAGCTGGCCACCGCCAGCGGCGTCAGCCGGAGCATGCTGTCCGAGGTGGAACGCGGCAGCCGTACGCCGACCGTGCTGGTCCTCGACCGCATCGCCACCGGCCTGGGCACGAGCGTCGCCCGGCTGCTGCGGCCGGAGTCCCCCGAGCGCCGGATCCTGCTGCGACACGAGAGGCAGGACGTCGCCCAGGCCGACGGCTGGCAGCGCCGCATCCTCAGCCCGGTGGTGCCCGGCGTCGAGTTCGAGTTCATGCGTACGGTGATCGAGCCGGGCGTGGACGCCGGAGTCTTCACCCCGCACGGACCCGGCACCCGGGAGTACCTCGCGGTCGAGTCCGGGACGCTGCGCCTGTCGCTGGACGACGAGGTCACCGAGCTGCACGCCGGGGACAGCGTCTACTACGCCGGCGACTGCCACCACGGGTTCGCCAATCCCGGCGCCGAGCCCTGCGTCTACTACCTGGTCATGGACGTCCGATGAGCGAGCCGATCGCACAGAGCGAGCCGGGCGAGCCGATCGCAGCCGCCTGGGAGTGGGACGCCGACGAGGTACGCCGCATCGGCCACCGCGTCGCCGATCTCGTCGCCGACCACCTGACGACCTTGCCGGGCAAACCGGTGTGGCAGCCTTATGCGGCCACGGTTCCGCCGGCCGACGGCGGCCCGGTCGGGCTGGACGACGTGCTGGACGAGATCGCCGAACGCGTCCTGCCGTACCCGTTCGGCAACGGTCATCCCCGGTACGCCGCCTGGGTCAACTCACCGCCGCACGTGCTCGGCGCGTACGCCGAGGCGCTGGCCGCCACCCTGAACCCGAGCGTCGCCGGGGGCGACCACGCGGCGGTCCACGTCGAGCGTGAGGTGATCCGGGTCTTCCGCGAGCTGGCGGGGTTCCCCGACACCGGCATGGGTCTCCTGGTGAGTGGCGGTTCGATGGCGACGCTCACCGCGCTCGCGGTCGCCCGGCACCGCGCCGCCGAGCGCCACGGCCTCGACGTCCGGGCGCACGGCCTCGCCGGACGGACGTTCGTCCTCTACTTGGGAACCGAGGGCCACGGGTCCGCCCGCAAGGCCGCGGAGCTGCTCGGCATCGGCTCGGCGAACATCCGCCTGATTCCCGCCGACGCCGATCACCGGATGCGCTCGGACCTGCTGCGGCAGCAGGTCGAGGCCGACAAGGCGGCTGGCGTCGTCCCCGTCGCCGTGATGGCGAGCGCCGGAACGGTCAACACCGGCGCGATCGACCCGCTGGCCGAGATCGCCGAGATCTGCGCCGAGCACGACCTGTGGCTTCACGTCGACGGGTCCTACGGCGGCCCGGCGGTGCTGCTCCTCGACGACCACGCACCGGTCCGGGCAGCTCTGTCCGCAGTGGACAGCATCGCCCTCGATCCCCACAAATGGCTGTACGCCCCGGTCGACGTGGGCCTCGTCCTGCTGCGCGACGCCCGGCTCGCCCGGGACGCGTTCAGCCTCGTCCCGCCGTATCTGCGTACCGACGACGAGCCGTGGTTCAGCGAGTTCGGCTTCGACCAGACCCGCCCGTTCCGGGCGCTGAAGGTCTGGGCGCAGCTGCGGCATCTCGGCCTCGACGGCTACCGGCGGCTGATCGCGCGGGACATCGCGGTCGCCGGGCGGCTCGCGGCGGCCGTGGACGCCGACCCCGAGCTGGAACTGCTCGCCCACGGGCTGAGCGTGGTCTGCTTCCGCGGCGCCGGGTTGACCGACGAGCAGAACCGCGAGGTGCTGACCGACGTGCAGCGCTCCGGGCGGGCCTTCCTGGCCGGGACCACGGTGAACGGCGTCTTCGCCCTGCGGGCCTGCGTCGTGAACCCGCGCATGGGCAGTGCCGACGCCGAGGCGATCGTCGCCGAGGTTTGCCGCGCCGCCGGCCTCATCCGGCGGCGAGCGCCACACTGACCTCCTCCTCCACCAGATCCCCGTTGATCACCATGGCGGCCGCGGCCCCTGCGGCCGCCGCCATCACCACCGAGGCCATCGGCAGCACCACGTTCCCCGCGGCCCACACCCCAGCCACACTGGTACGCCCGAACGAGTCGACCTGGACCAGCCCGTTCTCGACCGCGCACCCCAGATCGCGAAGCAGCCCGTCGATCGGGACGAAGCGGGGCGCGACGAACAAGGCCGACCGCTCCACGATCCGGCCGCTGCGCAGTTCCACGCCCCGCAGCCGGCCGGCGTCGATCGCGAGACCGGCGGCCGGTCCTTCGACGACGGCGACCTTCCGTGCGTCGAGCTTCCGCCGATCCTCCGCCGTCGGGGCGTACGCGTGCGCGAAGAGAACGACGTCGTCGCTCCACTGCTTGACCAGCAACGCCTGGTGCACCGCGCGCTCATCCGTCGCCAGTACGCCGATCGCCTGATCGCGTACCTCCCAGCCGTGGCAGTAGGGGCAGTGGAGGACGTCGCGGCCCCACACCTCCGGCAGGCCGGGCAGTTCCGGGAGCTCGTCGGTCAGCCCGGTCGCGACCAGGACGCGGCGGGCCGACAGCGCTGCCCCGTTTGTGAGCCGCACGGTGAAGCCCGGCTCGCGGTGAGCCCTGTCGATCCCGGCTACCCGGCCGGGGATGACCTCCCCGCCGTATCCCGCGACCTCGGCTCGACCCGCCGTCAGCAGCTCGGCCGGGGGCATCCCGTCCCGCGAGAGAAATCCCTGCATGTGAGCGGCGGGAGCGTTGCGGGGCTCGCCCGCGTCCACCACCGCCACCCGGCGGCGGGCCCGGCCCAGCACCAGCGCGGCGTTCAGCCCGGCCGCCCCGCCTCCGATCACCACCACGTCGTACGCGTCCATCGCGCTCACCTCCGCCTCCGATGGTGCGGAGGCCCGTGCGATCTCGACAACCTTTGTTGCCGAAACCGGGATGTCGAGCTGCAATGGACGGGTGGACGAGATCTCGAAGACCCTGGCCCAGGTCGGCCCCCGTCTCCAAGAGGTACGCAAGAAGCGCGGGGTGACGCTGTCCGCCCTCGCCGAGGCGACCGGGATCTCCAAGAGCACCCTGTCACGCCTGGAGACGGGGCAGCGCAAGCCGAGCCTGGAACTGCTGCTGCCGATCGCCCAGGCGCACAACGTCCCGCTCGACGAACTGGTCGGTGCGCCGGCCGTCGGCGATCCCCGGATCCGGCCCACGCCCATCCGGCAGGGCGGCCGCACCATGATCCCGCTGACCCGGCAACCGGGCGGGCTCCAGGCGTACAAGCTGGTGCTGCCGCCGGGCGAGGAGCCGGACCTGAAGACGCACGAGGGCTACGAGTGGCTCTACGTGCTGTCCGGGCGCGCGCGGCTCTGCCTGGCCGAGCACGACCTCGTGCTGCCCGCGGGCGAGGCGGCCGAGTTCGACACCCGGCTGCCGCACTGGTTCGGCAGCGCCACCGACCGGCCGGTGGAACTGCTCAGCCTCTTCGGCCGCCAAGGCGAACGGTTGCACGTCCGCGCGCGCAGCGTGCGAAAGTGAGGGCATGCCGAAGACGCAGTACTACACGGCGACGACGATCGACGGCTTCATCGCCGATCCGGACGACTCGCTCGACTGGCTGTTCGCGGTGGCGGAGGGCGAGAACAGGTTCGCCGAGTTCTTCGCCGGGGTCGGCGCGTTCGCGATGGGCGCGACGACCTACGAGTGGGTCCTCGCACACGACGACCTCCTCGATCACCCCGAGAAGTGGAAGTCGTACTACGCCGACGTTCCCTGCTGGGTCTTCACTCATCGCGAGCTGCCGCCGATCCCCGGCGTGGATCTGCGGTTCGTCCAGGGCGACGTACGCCCGGTGCACGAGCAGATGAGCCAGGCCGCCGGGCAGAAGAACATCTGGCTCGTCGGCGGGGGTGAACTGGTCGGCGCCTTCGCCGACGCCGGTCTCCTGGACGAGCTGATCCTCGGCCAGGCCCCGGCGACCCTCGGCGCGGGCAAGCCGCTGCTCCCCCGTCGTCTCGGACCCGACCGGCTCGAACTCGTCTCGGCCGCCCAGAACGGTCAGTTCGTGCAGATCACCTACCGGGTGAAGAGCTGACGTCGACCGGCGGGCGACGGCCGAATGCCCCGATTCCGGCGTGGAACAGTCCCATCAGGAGTACGCCCGTCGCCGCGGCGGCGAAGGCCGCGACCGGATGGTCGGCCACGTGTGCGGCGTACGCCACGACGCCGGCGAGGACGAACATGATCCAGCCGCTGAGCAGGTTGACCACAGGGCCATAGCCGAACACCGATGGATAGGTGCTCTTCGTGATCCCCCGGACGAAGTGCGGTACGCCGTTCGCACCGAACACCCCGGCGAGGAGACTCAACAAGACCGTCGATACCACGGGAACTCCTAAGCGGACAGACCTCGGACGACGAGGTCGACGAGTTGACGCAGGCGACGCCGAGCCGTTTCGGCGTCCGGCTCCTGGGCGATACCGGGCAGTGCGTCGGTCAGCACCAGCGCCACGTCGCGCGGGCTGATCGTGCGGCCGAGCCCCGGCAGACCGGATTCGGCGAGGACGCGTTCCACGAGGTCGGCGTACCGGTCGTGGAAGCTCGCGATGACGTCCCCGGCGAGCTGCCCGGCCTCGGCGAACAATTCGGCCTTGAAGCCGGCCCCGATGGCGCCGCCGAACAGGTCGAGTTTCTGGGCCAGCGCCTCGGTGAGCCGGTCGGCGACGTCTCCGGAACGGGTCGCACCCGCTCTGGCCGCCGCGGCGAGCACCTCGTCGGCGATCTTCTGCCCGACCGCCCGGAAGACGGCTTCCTTGCCGGGGAAGTACTGGTACACGGCCGGTCGGGAGATGCGGGCGGCCTGCGCGATCAGGTCCATCGAACTGCGGCGGTAGCCGTAGCGTCCGAACACCTCCAGCGCGGCCGTGACGATCTGGTCGCGGCGATCTTCTGACACGCTGACAATCTAGGCGCATTTTGTCAGGACGTCAACGGTTAGGGTGAGCGCGTGGACGAGATCTGGGGCGAGCTTGCCGTGCCGGGCGCCGCGTCGGCTCCCCCGGCCGGGGTCTGTCACCTCTGGCCCATTCCGGTCGCTGGGCGTACCAGGTGGATCTCCGATTGGATCTCCGACGAGGAGTGGGCCCAGGCGGACCGGTTCGTGGCCGAGCACGCCCGCCGGACGTTCCTCACCTCCCGCAGCGCGCAGCGCGAGGTGGCCGCGCGATATCTGGGCGTGACGCCGGACGCGGTGCCGATCGACCGGACCTGTCGCCGGTGCGGCGGCCCGCACGGGCGCCCGACCGTCCCCGGGCCGATCGACCTGTCCGTGAGCCACACGCGGGAATGGGTCGTGCTCGCCGTCGTGGGCGCGGGCCGGGTCGGAGTGGACCTGGAGCACGAGGCCACCACCCGCGACCTCGACTCCCTGACCGGTACGCTCACCGCCGCCGAGCGGGCCGAGTTCGCCGAGGTGCCGCCGCCGGACCAAGTGGGATGGTTCTTACGCCGGTGGACCCGCAAAGAGGCGGCCGTCAAACTGACCGGACACGGCTTGGCCGTACGCTTCGACGCCCTCGACACTCGCGGGCCGCTCGCGATCGCCGACGGCGTGGCACCGGACTGGCCCACAGAGGACATTCACCTGACCGACGTACGCGCCGGCGGCGGCCTCGTCGTCGCGCTCGCGACGACCGTCCCCCTGCGCTCCGTTCTCCTCTGTGGCCTTTCCGCGCGATCATGAACTATCGGCCATGATCGATCGGCGTGTCGTGTCCCGAGCGCCCTGATCGACTCCGCGACGGCATGATCACTTGACGGCGGGCTAGCGATGGGTACCCGCCGGCGGACCGGGATCGGACGCGACGGCGACGAACGCCGCCACGCTGATCCCGGCCGCGAGGACGAGCGCCACCGCCGCGACGACCAGGATGGCGACGCGGCGGTGGTTGTACGGCGGCTCAGGGCTGCGGTGCCGGCCCGGAGCGGGTGGTGCGACGGTCGAGGTGGGTGGGGTCACCGGGGTCCCGCCCGGTGACGCCCGGCGCGGGCGTACCCCTCGATGACGTCGAGGTGACCGCGCCGGGACGGCACCGTGGTCGTGGCAGGACGCCACGGGATGGTCTGCAGGACCTGGGTCACCTCGAACCGCAGAGCCTCGGCCGTCAGGATGTCGTCGGTCATCCGGGGCAGGACGGCCGTCTCGGTCAGATCCTCCTTGGACGGCGTCCACCAGGCGTACACGACCGGCGCCTCGGGCACCTCCTCGAAGCCGTCGGGCAGCGGGTTCAGCGTCGGCAGGGCCCGCCGTTCGGGCCGCGCGTCGGCCCAGCGCCGGATGTGCTCGGCCTGCCGCCGGATCTCGCGGTGACGAATGTGGACGACGAACGACGTGGTCACCACCGTCACCAGCGCGGCCGCACCACCGGACAGGCACAACAGGCCGACCGTCACGTTGTCATGCAAGCTCACCGGGTTCTCCTTCGCGGGGCGGTGCGGAAATTGGGTACGCGAGCCGCCCGCGCGATCGCGACGACCCGGCTGGGCGAGAGGTCGCCGAGGGCGGCGACACCGTGCGTACGGAGTGCTTTGACCTCGCCGGCCGGCAGTTGCACCGCCTGCCGGTAGGGGCCTCGGTCCGGCGGCGGGATCACCGCCCACCCCGGCCGGGGCCCGCCGCCGATCAGCGGTCCGATGGCACGCAACATGACGCTCACCTCGCCAGGGCGGTGCGTTCGACGCCGACGCTCAGCCGACGGGCCATGGTCCGGCGGGCGCGCATGTTGAGCGCCTTCACCGCGTCCTCGGTGACGCCCATCCGGACAGCCGCCTCGGGACAGGTCAGCCCGGCGAAGTAGGTCAGGGTGATGGCCTGTCGCTGGGCGGATGACAACTCCTGGACCGCCTGGAGCACGATGGCGGACTCCAAGCGGGTGACGGCGATCTGCTCGATGTCGGCGGAGTCGTCGATCTGACCCATGTCCCGGGTCGCGTCGCTGAGCACCTCCATCCGGAATCGGCCCGACCGGAAGTGGTCGATCGCCCGGTTGCGGGCGATCGTCATCAGCCAGGCCAATGGGGGCGCGCCGCGGTAGTTCAGCCGGCCGATGCCGCGCAACGCCCGTTCCCAGACGTCGCCGGCCAGGTCCTGGGCCAGCTGTACGTGGCCGCAACGCTGCCACAGGTAGCGGAAGACCTCGGCGTTGTAGCGCGCGTACAGCTCGCCGAATGCGCTGAGGTCGCCCTGTTGGGCCCGCTCGATCAGCGACCACGGGTCGCCGTCGGAATCGGGCTGGGCCGCCCGGTCGCGTACGCGGCCGGAACCGGAGGGGTGATCGACGGTGCGGGGTGCGGGGTGACGAATGTTCCGCAAGGTCACCTCGTCACCACCGGGCTCAGAAGAGCGTTCTTGTGTTCACGCACGCATGCATAGTAAAGTCATGCATGCATGGATCATATCCACCGTTCGAGTGATACCAGTCCGGGATAACCCGAAATGTCCTGCACACGTGCAAGAAATACGTCACGCTGTCGTGACGAGCGTCTGACCTGGGGCGTAGGATCTTGCATGTGAGCAAGAAGCGCCGTGACCCGCAGACACCCTTCGGGTGGTACCTCCGGGCCCTCATGGAGGCCCATGGTTTCGCCTCCGACGGTGAATTGGCCGCGGCGACGGGCGTCTCCGCTTCGCTCATCTCTCGTTACCAGTCCGGCGACATCGAGCCGAGCGTGCAGAATCTGCGGCGGCTCGCCCCCTATCTCGGGGTCAGCCTGGGCGAGTTGATGGTCGAGGCCACGCTCGCCACCTCCGAGGAACTCGGGATGGTGCCGCGGGCGACGGCGACGACCAAACTGGACGCCAGCCTCGCGGAGGCGCAGCGCCTGCTGTCCGACCCCACGCGGCCGGACTCCGCCAAGGAATACCTGCGCGACACCCTGCGGGGGGCTATCGCGTTCTGGCGTCAGCAGACCGGTCTCAAGGCGCCGGCCGAGCCGTGCGCGGCCGACCGCGCCGCCGGCACTGGCTCAACCAGGGCGCGGACTACGTCAACGACGC